>CAINWE010000353.1 GCA_903854365.1 Oligoflexia bacterium | reverse complement strand
CTAAAATTATGAACTTGATCGACTCTAAGCGATCCACACTGCTATCAGAGAAATTGGTCGGATTAGCGCGGACCAAAGACGCTTCCTCCTCGAGAGTGGAGCGATCTGTGTCGAGCGACACAGCAGATGCTAATGAAAAATTAAAGAAGGGAGGTGAAAAATAAAATGGATGCAATGAAAACTACGAATAGTATGCAGTTACAAGCTAATAGTCTGAATCGTCCGGCGACTTTAAGTAGTCAACGAGATATGACCGGAGATGTCAGTAGCAAAGATTCAACTGAATCTGAATTTGATCAGGAGCTTCTTCAGGCGGGCCTTGCAGCTCAGCAGATGGTCGGCTTAAAAGTTGACCAGAAGGTTGATGCGAAGTCTGAGCAAAAATTCGATCAGATTGCTTCGCAAATGATCGATAAGAAATTGCCCACGGGCCCGCAGAGCTCCGAGTTGAGCGACCCTTCTGAGGACTCCATTCAGATGGATTCCAGGGAAATCAGTCCGTTCAACCCAAGCACTTCGGTCGATCAGGCGGCATCGGTGCTTATGTCATCTCCTTTACCGACTTTGGCTTCGAAACTTCCGACTTTCAGTCAGACTGCTGAGAAAGCATGGACCGGACCCGATCAAAGTCCACAAGTCGTGGGCAATGATCAGGCCCTAGGTGCGAGTTCCCCGATCCGAGTCGCGAGCAATCCCTTAAAGATTGAGAACCTCGCGAAGAAGTTTGGGGATTCCTTCGACCTCACTCAACATCGAATTGTCCCGAATTTGGGGAATAGAAGTTGGGGCGAGGAACCTAAGGGTGTTCAGGGGGGTTATGTGATCGCAGGTCAAGAGCTTGGAAGAACGGCTGGGCAGGAAGAGATGTCGCTTCAAGCCAGCTTAAAGCCGAGCGCAATGGACTTGGAAGAAATAGTGCGTCAGTCAAACGAGCTTCCTTTAGGAGATTTGTTGAGTGACTCAGATATGATTTCAAGTCCTGAGCAAGCTGGGGTGCCTAGGAATGCTGAGCTTTCGCTCAGCACTTTGGCCTCAGGTTCCTCTCGACCTGTCCAAGAAGGAAAGTTTCGAACATCGTTAGTGTCCGGAAATGATTTCGTGAATACTCGGTCTGCTTTGGCCAGTGCTCATGTCGTGCCGAATCCGCTTTTAAAGGCGGAACGTCAGGATGAGTTCGATCAGAATAGATACTCTCAAAACGAGAGTCGTCTTGGAGTGTCAAACTCGAAAAAGCCGCTGATCAAAGACAAACCTCGGGTAATGAGTGAAAAATTGGGGCTGGGCCAACAGCGCCAAGAATTACAGGACCTCAGGTCTAATTTTGACTCTATAGGCTCGCCTGTTCTCACTCAGAAGCAGTTGGTTCCGGAAATCTTGCAAAAGGAGCGTGGCAAATTGAAGTCGAATCCAGAAGGCGAACAACCGTCGCAATTCAATCTGGATTCGAAAGTTCAGTTGCCAGCTCTCAGCCAATTATTTACGGTACCTGACGTGTCTGCTAAGTCAGGCGCTAAGCAAGAGATGACGCTTTCGGTCTCCAACGGTCCTGAATCTCAGGGTAAGTTGGCGCCCGAGGGTTTAAATCATCTCGGCTTAGGGATTATCCGCTCCAGCAATCAGGGGGGAGGAGAAATTCGCGTTAGACTACGACCGGACCACCTGGGGGAATTGAATATTCGAGTCCTGACCGAGGGAAATCGGGTAGGCTTGAAGATTCAAGCTTCAGATGATCGTGCCAAGAAAATTCTTGAAGAGAGCATCAGCTCTTTGAGAGATAATTTGTCATCGCAAAACTTGAGTCTTTCTGCAGTAGATCTGAGTACCGCTAAAAGTGAAGCGGCACCGGAACCACGGCAGTTTCAGGCTTCAACTGGATTTCAAAACGATCCGGGGCAGGGAAGAAATCAAAACGGTTCGCAGTCAGAGCGGTTTTATGACGAGCCTCGAAATTCCAGACAGGACTTAGGGAGTCAAAGCTCTCGGCCTGTTCAGGGACTTAGAAGCTCGACTCGTGCGCCTCAGGCTACAAGTCGTTTAGATGTCATGGTGTAAAATGGGTTCATTTCCAGGGCGACTCACGAGTCGTTCTGGAGATGAAAGCCCAAAGTAAGGAAAGATGATTTTATGGTAAATGGCGTTAGCGGTCAGTCGAATTTGGCACTTCAGCAGAGTCAAGACTCGAATTTAAACGCGAACTATTCACAGGAAGTAGATCAAAAAGACAGTGCAACTGCGCCGAAATTTGGCGATATATATCAGCAGATTCAGGCCAAGTATGGACAGAAGGCAGAAAAGCCAAGAGAAGTAAAGAAGACGCTGGGAAAAGATGATTTTCTGCGTATCATGATGACTCAGATGAAGAACCAGGATCCAACCAATCCGTTTAAGGCGGAGCAAATGGCGACTCAGGTGGCTCAGTTTACTTCGGTAGAGCAGCTGCAAAATGTGAATCAAAATTTGAATAAGATGGGCAATCAAAATAAGCCACTTGAGCAGATGATCATGACGAATATGATTGGCAAAGTAGTGACAATTGATCGAGAGCGCTTCCCTCATGCTGAGGGTGAAAACGAGTCCCTTGGGTTTACGCTGCCTAAGGCAGCGGAATCTGCTCGTGTATCCGTTATTAATGCAGCTGGCGAAGAAGTTTTTCACAAAGATCTTGGAAAACAAAATGCAGGTGAGGTAAACTTAATCTGGGACGGTCTAAAAAATAATTCGTTACCTGCGAAATCTGGCGACTATAGTCTTAAAATTGATGCAAAAGATGACCGAGGTCAAAGTATCTCCTTGAATCCACAAGTGTTATCGAGGGTGATGGGGGTCAGCTTTGAGGGCACTGAGCCCGTTCTGCTGGTAGGCGACGGTCAGCGACAGGATAAGATTACGATGCGTAATATTGTCCGGGTCGAAATGGATCAGCCACTGAAGCAGAAGGGCGCAGGGCCGTCATTGGGGAACTTTGTGCCTTTTGGAGATCGAGGGTTTCCAAATGGACTAAAAGAAGCGGAAACAAATCAGGTTGAGAGGAGGTAAAGTTCAGTGAGTCAGGGAACGTTCCTATATCCGAGTGTTACTTCGCTACCAGGGCAGAGCGGAATTAATACTGCGGACCGTCCGATTAAGAAGCAGGACGGAGTGCAGGGCGAGTTTGATCAGGTCTTTGAGGAGAAGTTAAAGAATTCAATTTCT
>CAINWE010000352.1 GCA_903854365.1 Oligoflexia bacterium | reverse complement strand
TTGCACTCATTTCAAATATCATAAGCATAAAATTCTATTCTTTCTATCTGCAATGAGGGGTTATGCCCAAGAGTTAAGAAAGGCGGGGTATGAATTGATCTATGAGTCTCTGGGAAGCTTCTCGGGTTCATTTGAGGATCGCCTCAGGTTAACGATCAATCAGTTGAAAGTAAAAAAAGTGTCTCATTTTGAGATTGAAGATCGATTTTTTGAATCTCGCTTGATGGCTGCTTTTAGGGAGCTTGGGGTGGAAGTTGAGCTTTGGCCCTCTCCGATGTTTCTGTTGTCGAGAAATGAATGTAAAGAAGAATTGAAAAAAATGAAGAGGCCGCTCATGAAGACTTTTTACGAGCGGCAGCGAAAGCGATTCAAAATATTGGTGGATCGGGATCTCAAACCTGTTGGAGGCCAATGGAGCTTTGACGAGGAGAATCGTAAACCGCTTCCGCGCGACATGATCCCTCCAGCGCCTGCGACCTTCAAAATCAACGAACTCCAGCGAGAAGTTGCGAAGCTCGTTGAAAGTCGGTTCCAGGCGCATCCGGGAAACACGGAAAACTTTTGGTTGCCCACCGATCGATCCGGAGCGCTCCATTGGCTTCAAGATTTTCTAAAAAATAGATTTCGCCATTTTGGAGATTATGAAGATGCGCTTACTCGAGAGTCACCCTTTGTTTTTCATTCCGTTTTAACCCCTTTTTTGAACAGCGGGTTACTGACTCCGGCTGAGGTGATTGAGAAAATTTTGGAATTTGCTCGAGAGCATTTAGTACCCTTGAACTCCTGTGAAGGGCTGATTAGGCAAGTTTTGGGTTGGCGGGAGTTTATTCGTGGAATCGATCAGAGCTTTGGGGATGTCCAAGAAAAAACGAATTTTTGGAATCATCGTCGGCGACTGACCCAGCATTGGTACCTAGGAACCACGCAAATCCAACCGCTCGATGATGTGATCAGTAAAACGGTTCGTTTCGGGTATGCTCATCATATTGAGCGTTTGATGGTGGTGGGATCACTGATGCTTCTGCTGGAAATTCACCCACATGAGGCTTATCGCTGGTTTATGGAAATGTTTATTGATAGTTCAGATTGGGTCATGGGGCCTAACGTTTACGGCATGGCACTTTTTAGCGATGGGGGAATTTTTGCGACTAAGCCTTATATTTGCGGGTCAAATTACTATAAGAAAATGGGCGGATACCGCGAAGGAAAATGGCAGGTGGGCGTCGACGGCCTCTATTGGTCCTTTATCGCGCGTAACCGGGAGTTTTTTTTGGGTAATCATCGATTATCGATGATGGTGAAGCTGCTTGATAAGATGTCTGCGGACAGGAAGCATGAACTTTTTAGCGCCGCAACTGAGCTCAAGGAGAGGATTACCCAAGTGGGCCTGCCAGATTGATCGATCCTTTGCCCAGGGGTAACCTAGCGGTATCTCTCGTTCACGGAACTCTTATTTATTGTATCTGGCGAATCAGACTGTTTTTTTGATCTGCTATAAATAGCTTCCCGCTCGGATCAATAGCGATGCCTGAGGGATAGTTAAAGGTTGCTGAGGTGCCCGTTGCGTCTAAACTGCCTGCGCTGCCGCTCCCCGCGACTGTAGTGACTACACCCGATGAGGTAATTTTTCGGACTAGGTGAGAGCCGCGCTCTGTAACATAAAGATTCCCTGAAGCATCCAGACTAATTCCATAGGGACTATTAAATGTCGCTGCTGTTCCGGTACCATTTGCACTTCCTGCTGAACCCGATCCCGCAAGTGTAGTCACCACGCCGCTGGATGTGATTTTCCTAATCTTATTGCTGCCGG
>CAINWE010000351.1 GCA_903854365.1 Oligoflexia bacterium | reverse complement strand
ATCCCTTTGTAATGGTCCTCGTGGGCAATACCCTTTTCAGAGTAAAACATCATTAAGCCGAAAAAGACGAGGTGCATTCCAAAAATCATTTTTATCATCGACATCACTCCAATTCATATTTAACGGGTAAGACGACATCCCAGGATTTTCTTCCGATCTCAGAAGGAATCGGATCCGCGCCATTTGCGCGACGAACCGCCTCGAGAGCAGCCTCATCCAAAACTTCGAATGAGCTACTCTTCACCAAGTGAACGCCCGCAAACAATCCATTTTCTTGAATGAGAAAACCCACCTCCACCTGACCCGACTGCCGACTCATTCGAGCCGACCGCGGATAACGTTTATGCCTTTCGATCACCCTCAACACACCAGCCAGATATTCGCTTTCGGGCGTGCGCTCTGCGAATCCATTGAACGAAGCTTGCCCCCCTGCTGCAGAGGGAGCAGCCTGAAGTTCCGTAACAGCATCATCCACAGCTAACTCCTGCCTCTCAGACGGCTTAACGACCAAAACGGAATCGGTGGGTTTGACGCTGGCAATACTTCGCGCCGCTTGTCGCGTCCGGGACTTCGGGCGGACCGGGTCCAGCTGAGGGTGTCGATGTGCCTGCAATACTCCCTGCCAAGGAATCACTTGAATCCGGTCTTGCTTTTGAATCTGAGGTGAATCACTGCGATGACTTAAAATAAAAAGAGAACCCATCACTAAGGTATGGAATCCCAAACTGGTTCCGATACCCCAACTCAACTGAGAAGAAAAATGGGAAAGACCCACCTCGACCGGCCCGAGGTGGGTCTCCTGATTTTCGGAAAATAATTTGGGCTTCCCCTTCTTATTTCCGGCAGCCATTACATTCGATATTCAACTCCAGCAAATGCCGTGATTGGGGCACCTACGCGATAAAAGAGCGTTGGCGCACCGTAGTTCGCCACATCGGTTGGGTATTTTGTATTGAAGAGATTGAGGACCTTTCCATGAATCGAAAAATTCTTGGAGACATCATAATTTGCTCGCAAATTAAACAAACTATATCCGGGTTGTAAATTCTTATTTCGGTCCTCCACCCAATACGAACCAATACTGTACCACTCTAAACTCGTGGTGAGCTGCCTCAAGTAACCTGGGTTATAAGTCACTCGAGCATTGTAAATTTGGCTCGGGGCAGAGCTTTCGTACTTCCCATTATAGCTGACACCACCACTGATGTAGTTCATGTACATATTTTCTGAGAGCGCACCCGAGAAATTCAGGGTAATATCAGAAACCGGCCTGAGCATTCCGCCTAGCTCGATACCTCGGTTACGCGAGTGACCGGCATTGATCGAAGGTGCTACTTCATAAGCGGTCCCTTGGGTGCTCACAATACGATTGAGCAACTCAATCTGATAGACCGACGCGGTGAAACCCAGGTAGGAGCTATCAAATTTATACCCCAACTCTGCAGTCCAACCGATTTCCGGCTTCAGCACTGGCGAAGTCTGACCAGCCACCAGCGTATAGAGACTGGACGCACCAGGAATTTTAAACCCTTGCCCCAAGTTTCCGAACACGCTTGAGTTCGGATTGATCTGATAGCTCAGACCCATCTTAGGCGCTACGTTGCTAAAGGAGTCCGTCCGATTAGGAGTACGGAAATAATTTCCGCAATACCCGCCGGTGTTCAAAGCACTGTTACAATCGCCGTCCACGGTGTTGTTGGTGTAGTTATAACTCGAGAAATCGCCTCGAACTCCCAAATCTAATCTCCAATCTTTCGCAAAATTCCAATTCCATGCGATATAGGGAGAAGCTGCAAGATAGGCGACCGAGAAATCATAATGCAACCCAGACGGCAGCTCTCCAGCTCCATGAGGAGCCCCTGGCAGAGGATAGTAATAGGGAACTTGACTCGTCGGAGTACTTTGGAACTCACTATAACGATAGCCAGTGTATTCCCCGTCTACCCCAATTCTGATTTCCGAGGGGCCGTCCACATATTTGACATTTGCTCTCAGCCCCACTGTATTACTCTGCTCTTTATCCATCGGATAAGTGCTGGCGTCCCAAAATGCGAGGTACTGGTGATGGTTCCAGCGCAAATAAGGAATAAACTTAAAATCCACTGCATTGGAAAATTTATGATCCCACTCGGTCGAAAGCATCATGTACTGACTTCGCTGAATTGGATCTGGAATCCCATTCAAACCAGAACTAGTAGGATTCGAATTATAGGTCGCTAAATTGAGGTATCCTGCCACCTTACTATCGATGATGTTCGTAATGAGGCGCGTACTAAGAGTATCCGTTGAGCTGATTTTGTGGACGTATTTTCCCACAGCCTCGAAACGATTGGCGTTTGTGTTTTGCCTCCACCCGTCCTCAGTCGTATAGGCAGCTGAAAACGCATAACCGTCATCCTCGCTGATCTGCTTACTCGAGTTGACCTTCAATTTCTTGAAATTATAGGTACCATACTCAGCCATCCCAGAATTCCGCCATTCAGCAGACGGATCCGGACTTCTTAAATTCACCACTGCAGATACGGCATTCGAACCGTAGAGAATCGAATTCGGCCCTTTCAAAACCTCAAGATCGCCCGCGGAAGTTTCAAAAGTCATCAGTGATGGAGAGTAGTGGGCGTAACTCGTAATCGACACAACCGGCAATGCATCTTGAGTCATGAGATAATAGGGGGAGTTAAAATCCGCCGGCATTCGGATTCCAATCGCAGGAACCAGCGGATTGACTTCCCGTTGGAATACGTTTGGAGTCCGCAAAATTTCTTCATTGATCAAGCGAGGATGATCGCTCTCAATCGACTCAGCCGGAACCACATCGACCCGCGCCGGTACCTCGAGATAACTCTCCTCTTCACCTTTAGAGCTGACCACCACGGGAGGCAAAAGTGAGGTTCCTTTTTCCTTAGAAGAACGAGCATCTGAATTGCTCACTCCAGACCCTTTCTGAGTCGAAATCGCTTCCTCGGCAGATGAATAACTCGGCATCACTAGCAAAAACGGCACAACGAAAAGTAAACCCTTAAACTTAGAAGTCATGAATGATCCCCGCTTCTGATCTGAACTTAACCT
>CAINWE010000350.1 GCA_903854365.1 Oligoflexia bacterium | reverse complement strand
CCGATGCGGAGGTTTTGGAGCAAGTTAAAAGGAGAGTCTCCTTGGCCGGCAAGCCAGTGGTTTTGCTGGATCTGGATTCGACTCTTTATGAGGTTCAGCCCAGAAGTCTTCAGATTCTCCGCAGGTGGGCAGAGTCAAGAGTGTCTGATGAGTTTCCAGAGGAGCGTCGTAAGATTCTTGAGCTGCGCGAGTCGCAGTTGGGATATTCAGTCCAGGATACTTTTGCTGAGCTGGGGTTGGATCAGACTCAGGGTGCTGGGCGTCGTGCTTTTGAGTCGGTAAAGCACTTTTGGTCAGCTCGCTTCTTCAGCAGTGATTGGCTCTCCTGGGATCGTGCGTATCCAGGGGCGGCTCGATTTGTGACTGAGCTTCATGAGGCCGGGGCTCAGATCATCTATTTGACGGGGCGAAACGAGGATCGGATGCGCTCGGGTACGGAGGCGAATTTGGTTCGGGATGGGTTTCCGTGGGGGCACCCCTCGATTCAACTCTGGATGAAGCCTCATTCTTCAGTCCCAGACGCCGTGTTTAAAAGCCAAGTGGCTGAAAAGATTCGTGGACAAGGGGTTTTGGTGGCGTCGTTTGAAAATGAGCCCCATAATCTCGCTGAGCTCCAAAGGGTCTATCCCGAGGCCATGCATATTTTTGTGGACACGGTCTGTAGTGATCGACTCACCCGTGTGTGTCGAGACCTCTATCGGATTCAGGGCTTTGAGATGCCAAGAAAGCTTTAAGTAGCGCCCTATTCGTGCTAAGGCTCAGTGCAAAGGTTCATTAAAATGGTTTTGGATTGGCTTCCCAAAGAAACAAAGCAAGCAATTGATCGCTTGGATTTGGCGTTGAGTGTTTACTCAGTTCCAGAAATTGATATTTTGTTAAGTAAAACGGTCCTTTTTCGCGGGAAAAAGTTTCGACCGACCCTATGCTTTTTGATGGGGCAAGCGTTGGGCGTCCCCTTAGAGCGTCTCCATCCCTACGCGAGGGCGGCAGAGTTCGTTCATGCTGCTACTTTGGCTCATGATGACGTCATTGATGAAAGTCCGACGCGGCGTCATCGCCCGACTCTGAACGCTCGATCCTCGAATGCGAGAGCGGTTTTAGCGGGAGACTTGCTTCTGGCTCGCGTGATGTCAGAGCTTGCCAGTTTAGGTCAAATCGACATCATCGCTGATTTGGCAAATACGGTCGAAGAGCTGGTCAGCGGTGAATGGCTGCAGCTCGAAGCCCGAAAAATTGCTCGAGTGAATCGACAACATCTGGAAACGGTTTCTAAGAAAAAAACAGCCAGTCTGATGGCTTGGTGTGGTGGGACTGCTGCTCGATTGGCTGGAAAAAGTCAGTCCTGGGTTGATCTGGGACGGCAGTTTGGGGAGTCCTTAGGGGTGGCTTTTCAGATGATCGACGATATCATCGATTTTGATCCGGCGGGTGAGAAGCCTTTTGCACAGGACATCCGAGAAGGTTTGGTTAATTTTGTCACGTTGGAGATGATCGAGGCGCGACCTTCTCTGTTGGAGCCAATTCAGAGACTTCTGGGAGCGGTCTCGGATTCGCCTGAATGGCCCTGGGAGGCCTCCGATTTAGAGAAAGCATGTTCCGCCGTCCGAAGTCGGGCGGATGCGAAGCTCGAGGGAGCTGGCCAGATCCTGGATCAACTTGCGCAACCCCCAGAAGCCAACGCCGAAGCAGTGAAGGCCTTGAGATCGATTTTGATTTATTTAAGAGAGCGAGTGCGGTGAGCTCAAAAATTCTGAGCCTCAAGCGGCCTTCACCCGAGCTCGAGACCGCTCTATCGGAGGCAACCTTCACCGAGGGGGGGCAGGTTTGGAAGGTGATGCCGCTCGAAGTACTGCGTCACCCGCACGGAGTTGACTCAGTGATTTTTGAGGCGATTCCTGCGAACGAATTCAAAAAGCCTCGGTTTTGGACCATTGTCTGGCATACGGTTCGCCCGAGTGAGTGGGGATTGAGTTTGGCGCCTGTGGCGGTTGAGTTGATGAGCGGTTTTTGGGACCGCGGATGGATTTACTTGGGTACTTCTTCCTTGGGGTTGATCGGATTAGTTTTGGCTATTTTATGTTTTCAGATTTCTTTTCGGTTGCTGCAGGATGTGGCCGACCATTTTCGATGGGCCGAGCGACCTGGAATGGTAGGAGGGAGTGGTGTCATTCAGAAGGGGTGGGTCAGTGCCCAGTGGATGGGGGCTTGGCGACAGGGTCTGATGAGTTATGCGGTGATTGTCGGGTTGCCTCGTTTGGGCTCCACGGTCGCTGAGCTGTTACTCATGGGACTCTTGGGATTGATGACTTTTCTTTCGGTCAAATTTCGACTCGCTCGGGAGTGTGTCGTTTTTGTTTTGGCGGGTCCGGCTTTGACCTTGGGTGTCTCTCAAGCCGCTTTTCACGTTTGGGATGAGAGAGATTTAGTTTTTGGACTGTTTTTTGGCTGGGCAGCTTGGGCGACGTTTCACTCCAGTCACCTGCAAACTTTTGAATTAGATCGTCAGTATAAAATGTCAAATTTGACTATTTGGATGGGTTATTCGCGAGCTAAAGTTTTCTTAGCCGCATTATATGGCATGGCTTATTTGTCTTTGGGCGCTGGGGTGATTTTTGATGTCATTCCTTTGAGAGTTTTTTTGGCCACCCTCTTGGCGTTACCTCTGGTAT
>CAINWE010000349.1 GCA_903854365.1 Oligoflexia bacterium | reverse complement strand
TCCGAATCTCGCCCGGCGACGTCTGCACTCCCTCCTGCCGCTGAAATGATGCGTTGACTCTGATTCTTCGCCGAGCGACTCAGAGCGGACTCAACAGCAGTCAAAAGCGCCTGCCTCTTGAAAGGTTTGGTCAAAAAATCTACCGCGCCCAGCTTCATTGCCCAAACCGCATCCTCAACCCGACCAAACGCTGTCATTAAAATGACTGGAATTGCGTCGCTACAGAGCGCTAAAGCCCGCAAAAACTCTAAGCCCCCCAAGCGAGGCATTCTCACATCGCTAATCACCAAGTCAAATGGCGGACCGGACGGCTGCGCACTCGGACGAACTTTCTCTAGAGCACTCTGCCCATCCATGGCCGTTGTAATATGATATCCGGCATACTCTAAAATTTTCCCAGTAGATTCTAACGACTGTGGATCATCATCGACTAATAGTATTTTCTTCACGTACCACTTCCTTCAGAGGCAAACGAATCTCGAAACACGCACCCCGCAGACCACCTGAAACTCCCTCAGTCGTCAGGTGACTAATCTGACCACCGTGGTCCTCAATCACTTTCTTAACAAATGAGAGGCCTAAACCAGTACCCTGAGCCCGAGTCGTAAAAAAAGGAGTAAATAATTTTTCCTTGATCTCTGTGGGCACACCCGGGCCATTATCCTCAATGCGCAACCAAAGGTCGCCCCTCTCAGTATTCCCGATCGACCATTTGACCCTGGGTTTTTCGACGAGCTTCTGGTCTTCCAACGCCTGCAGTGAATTCCTGAGCAAATTCCCCAAAACCTGCTCCAACAAATCTCCATCTGCCCAAGTCACGAGACTTGCCCGCTGTTCAAAGTGAACCTCAACTTCAACTCCCTGATCCTGACAAACCGGGGCATACGTAGAGAGCACCGAGTTCAAAACCTCCAGCAGATTCACCCGAGTTTTGCGCCCCCCGGAAAGCCGGGTCAATTTAAGGTAGTTTTCAGTAATTTTTTGAAGGCGATCCACTGACGCAAGAATCGACTGCAACGAACCCCTTAAGGGCTCATGATCCAACTGGGCAGCCGTCTCAGCAGCCATTTCGGCCTCAAGACCGATGGAATGCAGAGGATTTCTCACCTCATGCGCTACTTGAGCTGACATTCTCCCCACAGCAGCTAGATTTTCAGCCTGCCGAAGTCGCTCTTGAAGGTCGACTTCATCCGTCAAATCATCCAACACCCAGATCGCTCCATGAGCCTCTCCGCCCTCTTCTCGAAGAGGCATCAGCTGCCCGCCCCAAATTCGCCCCTGCACCGTGGCCGGTCCGATGCGCATTGCCGCATCCCATTGCTCCAAATCCATGAAGGGAAGAACCCCTTCCCAGCGGCCACTCACGACTGTTTGAAGTTGTTTCCAGATCGAAATTTCGGACCCCACCAACTCTTCCTCAGAAACTGCCAACCAACGGAGAGCACCCGGATTGCATTTCGTCACAAGCCCTTGAAGATCAGTTACAATCAATACGGAATCAATACTGTTCAAAATATTCTGATTCAATTCTCCCATCGACCGCAGAAGTCGATTCTGCTCTTGTAGCCGTTTTTGCTGACTCTCCACGGTCATTTCTCGCTCAATCAGAGCTGTAGCCATCCGGTGAAACTCCCGAGCAAGCTGACTGACCTCATCTAAACGGGAGAGAGGAATCTCAGGCAAAAGCAGCTTATCTTCTTTTCTTAGTCCTCGACGCGTAATCTCTCTAGCCAGGAGAGTAAGTTCGCCCAACGGCCGAAAAGCTCTCTCCCCTAACCACAATAGAAATAAAGACAGAACCACCACAATGACCAAAACCAGCTCCAGATTCATTCTCAAATCCGAAACCCGATTCTCCGTAGCAGAAAAGTTCAGACGCAGCGAGCGCTCATATTCTGCCGCGCCCCACTGAAGTTGTCGCTTCCACTCTTCTAAACTCGCTGTCCACTTAGGATAAATCTCTCCCGCGGCACTCTCGTTTTTAGCCGACAAGGCCTGGTAAAGTTGACCTGCCTGAGAATTCAGATCTTCTAATTTCTGCAAAATTTGAGATGCCCAAAGGTTCCACCTTTGTTGCGCTTCAGTATTTGCCCATTCTGAATCATTACTGAGGAGTTCACTCGCTCTTTTAAGCTCGTGAGACAAAACTTCTTGAATCCAAGGAGGCACCGACTTCGGCCTCCAGTTCGGATCTTTCCAATGAGTGTATCCCAGACAACGCTCAAGTTCGCGGTGAAAAATCTCAGCGTCGGACTGAATCTGCGCAAAAAGGCGCCCGAGGGGAATGTAGACATGATTCATTCCCTCCAAAAGGCGGTTCACCTCAGTCATCCGATAGAGACTCCAGCCAGAACCGAGAAGTGACAGAAGCACCATAGCTCCAACAGAAGTCATGATGCGCTGCCTGAGTGATCCTTTTCCGGTCGAGAAAAGCTGAGATTGAGACATCTTCGATGTAGTCTACATGCCGGGTCCACACGGGTAAACGTCAATTTTTAATTGACCTTACCGCGACGAGCATTGAATACTGCTGCGTGATGCCTCAAAAGAATCGCTTGCGTGCCTGGATTTTCGCTGGGTGTCTTTGCCTCAGCCTTTATTTTTTTGGAGTAGCCCCCCTCCGTCGCCTCTTTCAATTGACGGGACCCCACTGGGATACCCTGGTTGACTTTGAAGTGTTCTACAAGGCAGGGGTAAAGGCCTTTCAACATCACACCGTCTATGACGTGACGGACCACTGGCAATACAAGTACTCGCCACTCATCGCCTATCTTTTTGGAATTACCCTGTGTCGATTCGATTTTCACACTGCCCAGATCCTATTCACGTTGGGATTGATGGTGCTTTGGCCACTTTTTCTGGCTTGGACTCTGATCACTTATGAACGAAAGATTTTTAAAGACTCCCGATTAAAATTCTTAGAAAAAATAGGATTGCTGCTCTTTTTTTACGGTAACTCTTACTTGCGAGAACTGCACTTTGGGCAGGTCAACTTACTTCCCTTTTCACTGCTTTTTGCCTTTTTCTCTCTCTACCCAAAAGGACCAAATCCCAAACCCTCTCCCATCCACTGGCTCAGACTCATCACCTTAGCAACCCTATGGTCTGTAGCCATTCAGATCAAACTTTTCTCGGCAATCATCGGCGCGTTTCTCCTGTTCCGAAAGGAATTTAAACTCCTCGCAACCACACTGGTGGTGACCATCGGACTTGATGTTCTGCTCCTAGCCGGGGTTCACGGTTGGCAATTCGCTCTTTCAGAAAACCTAGCTTGGATCACCACCTTGACCGCCTCTTCTCAAACCTTGTTGACGGGGGATGATAACGGTAGCCTCTTAGGCATCATGAGCCGGGGGCTCCCCCTGCAAAGCATGGCCACATTGGGCTGGATCCTATTGATTTTTGGTTACCTCGGGATCCAGTACCAGGTGAGGAACTTTCCTCCTTTGATAAATCTCGCCCTCAACCTCTTAGCGATTCTTTTACTTAACCCTCTGGTGTGGAATTACTGGACCATCTTCTCATTCCCGGCTTTTCTCATCGTAGTCCATGCTCTCCAGGTCAAACCGCTCCTCCAGCAAAACCATTGGATCCAAGCCATGCTCTGTTTTTTACTCTTCAATCATCTCACCCTGTTTACCTGGGTTTCAAAAGGCTACGGCCACCCGATCGCCCACACGCTTCTTTTTATCGTTTTCGTCCAACTCATCTTGCGCCAACCGAAGCGCCTAGCTGCATCGATTTAAAATTTGACTACACGAGTCAACAATGCTACGTTCCTGGGCCTATGAAGCTGTTACCTCGTTCAAATTACTTCGCTTTACAGGCTCTCATCTTCGCATTCACCGTCGGAGTCTTCGCGGGTTGCGCGCCCTCCATCCCGGGATCAGATACACCGCCAGGAACTGAGCCCTGGACACCAGGTCGGCCGAGTGAAGCCCAGGCGGCACCCCAGATCTATCGTTCTCAGTCGACTCAGTCCGCAGAGTCCGCCAAGACCCACCTCATTGATCTCCTAGGTCTTTTCGCAGCTCGGTATTCTCAAGCACAGGTCCACGCCCAAGCCGCATCGGCGTCCGAAAAAGAGCGGCTTTTTTCCGAAGCCATCGGTCAAAGCAACCTGGGCAACACCTGCTACGCCAATGCAGCGCACGCCCTACTCTGGGCCATGAATTTAACGAATGCCGCGCCCTTCGACCTCCATGCTGAGCCGGCCCCTGCCTCCTGGCCGAATCTCCAAGTGGTCCTTCGCGGATTTCTCCAAAGCTTTCAAGACTATCTTTTTTCGATCCTCAGCGGACCCAGAAATCCCTCGGGATACCTCGACAGGCACCACCCCTTGCTGGGTCATCAGCATGACTCGGCTGAGTACCTTTCTAAAGTTCTTGAACTCTTCGAATCCACTCAGCCCCTGCAAAACCCTATTGGAACCTTTCAGTTAGCCACTCAAGTGGTGTTTGACGACGGCCGTTTCAATCCGGTTCGACTCAACGCCGAACTAAGAAACCGTTGGGAGCTTTACCTAGAGACCTCAGACCACTCGCGGTCGCTCCAGGAATTTTTCAATCACCTATTCGCACCAGTCGACGTCACGAACGTCGCATGGGAAGAAAACCCCAACATTCAACTCCCTGGGCAACAAAGGACCTACCTCATTCGCAGTGGTGACCTGCCGAGGCTCGTCTTATTGCAAGCTAACCGATTTCGCCCCGACAGAAGCAAAATTGTAGGCAAAGTCATGGTTACCCCTCAAATTTCAATTCCTTACTATGAAAATGTAGGTGCGATTCATGGTGCTCCAGCGCAGCACCGTCTTCAGCTAAAAGGAGCCATTATTCATCATGGAGTCAGCTCGGAATCCGGTCACTACACCACCATCGTGTATCACTCTGAACACTGGTTCGAGCATGATGACTCGCAAATCCGAGCCATCACGCCCGAGCAAGCCTACGCTGCATTCAATGAAAACGGTTATGTATTCCTCTACGGCCCAGCAGAGACACTCTCCCCTCCCATGCCGCAGTCAGAATCCGTTAAAAACACCCCGTCAGCCAGACTCAGTATTCTCGACGGTAACCCTCTCGATCCTGGGGTAGATGGGCTTCGGCTCAGAAGGAACAAACTCAACTCGGCCCCAGGTCAATCCCTGGATGGCCCCTTGCTCAAGCGGCGGCGTTAATCCAAGCTGCTTAAATACTTCCGGCATCCCAAAGGGAAGAATGGACATCCAGACTGTCGCCAACCAACGAATCCCTTCGAGTAAGGTAAAAATCACCTCATGAAGTTCAGTTTGAGATTCTGGGGTGCCTTGTTTCGCCAACGCCCAAGGCTTCATGCGATCAATATAAAGATTCAAAAGACGAGATCGACTGGAGCAAGCGGATGCATAAGCAGCTGGATCCACTTTCTCGACTGCAGCCGTTAACTCCTGTGCAAGCGCCTCAAAAGATGCCCTCACTTCTGAGGAATGGGTCAACCTCTCAGGCAATGTCAATGACTGCTCCGGAAAGTATTTTCGAGCCATATTAATCGATCGATTGACGAGATTGCCCCAATCATTGGCCAAGTCCGAATTATTCTTCAGGATCAAAGATTCCCAAGTAAAATTTCCATCCTGCGAAAACTGATTTTCAGCCAATAAATAATATCGAAACGGGTCTGGACCACTCAGCGCCATCACTTCATCCGGAGCAACTACGTTCCCCGAACTTTTCGACATGCGATCCCCTTTGATCGTGATATAACCGTGCGCAAACACCTTCTCCGGCAAAGGAAGATCCAGCGCCATCAACATAGCAGGCCAGTACACACAATGAAACCTCGATATATCCTTGCCGATAATATGCACACGAGCCGGCCAACGCGCATCAAAGACTTGAGCCTGACTGCTCTGAGGATCTTTCAACTTAAACTCTAAGCCCGCTGCCGTCAGATAATTAATCAACGCATCGAACCAAACATAAACGACTTGTTTTGGATCGAAAGGCAGTGGCACTCCCCAAGTAAACGTGGAGCGGGAGACCGAAAAATCCTTGAGTCCAGCCTGAATAAAATTCACCACTTCAGCTCGCCGATACTCCGGCTGCAAAAAATCAGGCCGATCCTTAAATAGTTGCAGCAAGCGGTCTTGGTATTTCGAAAGCCTAAAGAAATAATTTTCCTCAGAAATCCAGCGTGGGGCCTTGCCATGAGCCGGACACAAACCGTCCTTCAAATCTTTCTCAGTATAATAAGCTTCACAGCCCTCACAATAAAGTCCCTCATACTTGGCCTGATAGATATCGCCCTGATCAAATGCCTTTTGAACCAAAGTACTCACGACCCATTCATGATCTGGGTCTGAGGTCCGAATAAACCGATCGTAACTCAAGCCCATTTGCCGCAAAACTTTTTCAATATCCAAGGCCATGCGGTCACAGTAAGCCTTGGGAGTTTGGCCTGAATTCTCGGCAGCTTTTTGTACATTAATCGAGTGTTCGTCCATGCCGGTAGCGAAGAACGTCTCTCGCCCCAAAAGCCTCAGACTCCGAACGAGCCAATCTGCACCCAGACATTCCCAAGCCCATCCGACGTGAATCCTCGAATTGGGGTAGACAATGGCAGTCGTAATATAATCTACTTTGTTGCGCTGAGTCTTTATTTCGGTCATTTTTTTTCCTATCTTGCCCGAGCGAATTCCACAGTTCCGAATCAAGATTTCGGCTCAAAAAACCGATCCATCAAACCGAGGGTGGTATGGGTCAACCAAAGATAGCTCTTATCGTAGATGAGGAAAATTCTCACGAAAAAACAGAATGGATTGACGCCCTCGTCCGACAAGTTCGCCCTCACCTTCATTGCATCAAATTAAGCCTACCCCAAGCCACTCGCAGTCAAAATCGCGCCTTAACTCCAAGCCAATTCGCTGAACGACTGCACGCAGAAAACTTCACCCTCATTTTGGCACCCGCCTCGACCTACCTCGCCTGGAAATCGCAGGTCGACTCCACGGACATCCAAGAGCGCCTCGGACGGATTTGGGCCGGCTACAGCTGGGGCCCCGTCGATTTTGCTCCACTGCAAAACCTTCCACAACCGGAAGGACTTCGACTGATCGACTTCTCCGGGTTGGACTTTTCCAGCTCCACACAAGTCCATTCTGACTTCGTACTCCTTCTACGGAGCTTGGCCGTCCCATCGATGCGCTCGGGATTGCGCGGCCTATTGACTGGAGAACCGACCCCCATTTATTGTGAAAACTGGCACAAGACTCAAGGACTTGGACTTCGCATCGATCAAATCGTGAACCTACCCGAGGTCTCCCGAGCACCTTGGAGAAACCGATTCCAATCCATTCGAAATTTGTTCCTTTCATTTTTTAATTTTTTTGAAGAAAAGGCGCTTGAAACCGCATACTTTCAAATGACTGCGAACTCAGACCTTCTGGCGATGCGCCTTTCCTTCGCCCTTTCGCATCAACACCCGTCCGGGAGGGGATTAGTCTCCGTTTCTTCACATCCCTTCACCCCTGCTCAAAAATTGATCGCAGACTCCCATTTTTTCAGATCTCATATCATTGGATCCCATGTTGAAATAACAGCAGGATGGTTCAGCTCGATCTCACAGAACAGAGCAGAAGACAAAAACCACGTCCTCTGGATTGACTCGCTCCATCCTCGTTGGGTCACAGAACCCCTCAACGAAATCCCCAATCCAAATTCCCCACTACTCAAAGTACTCCCGCCCGTTCACATGCACTCCAGTGGGCCTGAGCGCCTGGAAGCAAAACCGAAGAACGTCAACCCCGATATCAAATTAGCTCACTTCTTAGAGGATTTTCAGAGACGTTACTTTGAAGCCCAGTATGAAATTCGACAACTCGAGCTCAAGCTGATTGACCTTCAGAAAAATGGCGGCTCAAAAGAAGACTTCAGAGAAATCAAACTCAGAATCGAAGCCTTGGCTAATCGCGAAAATCACTGGATCAAACAACTCACCCAAACACTAGCAACGCACTCAAGAACCAGCAAACGTAAATAAACGGATCTTCCCTATTGGCACGACCTGTGCGACCTTTAGGAGAGAGAATGGTGCGCATCGATTCAACCCCAACAGTCGGCTCGGAACCCGCAAGCGCGAACGTCGCTTCATCCAAAATTTTGCTCATTTTTCTCCTGTTCGCTGCGCTGTTTCACGTCGTCCTTTTTCTCCAACACATCGGCTGGCCAACTACACCGGCACCACCCCGAGTTGAACTCCAAAAAATTGACACCCAGCGCTTGAAAGAAATCAAACAATCCTGGAAAGAAAAAAGCCTCCTTGTCGATCCTCAGTCCAAGCTCAAGTCGACTCCTCAGGCGCCCGAGAATGCGCGCTATTTCTCGGATCGAAATATTCGCGTTGAGAAGGAACAGCGAGCCAAGGACACTTCTCCGATTGTAAAACCTCAAACGACACCGCAGTCTCAGACAACCCCAACGACGCAAGCTCGCCGTCAACCGGCACCCGCTCACCCCCAAAAGACATTGCCGTCTCTGCCCTCGCTCAAGATGTTAGGCATTCAACTGCCGACCCACTCCCCGAACCGTCAACTTGCGCAACAAACGCCCTCCGAGGAAGGGGGGCAACAGTATATTCCAGACAATACCCTTCCCACTGGGACAGAAAATCTGCTGAACGCCCAAGAATCGGTCTACTATTCTTTTTACTCTCGAATTTACAATGCGATAGGACCTGTTTGGCAATCCAAGGATGATTCGCCGACTCCGGCCGCCACTCCGCCCGTTGCCTTGCAGGGCGACCGGGTCATCGCGCTGGATTGCGAGTTCTTCCTTGGCAAGCTTGGCCTGTTGCCCGATGTCCGGCATTTTCGCGCTTCGGACCTGTCGGCGGCGCTGCTCGCGCAATATCAGCCCAGCCTGATCATCGTGCCGCTTTTCGCCGCCGGTTTTGACGCCACTGCCGCCATCGAGGAGCTTGAGGCTTTGGGGTACGGCGGCAAGATCACCGTTCTGGCCCCGGAACTGCCCAAACCCCGTCTGGTCGAACGCGAGCTTCAAAGCCTTGGCCCCGGCGCGCGGCTGACGTTGATTTCGCCCTGACGCTCAGGCAGCCGGGTTGTCGCGGCGATAGATCCAGTCATGATCTGGATCGTTCTGGAACCGCCAGTTGCGCCGCGGTCCGGCCATGACGTTGAGGTAGTAAAGCTCGTAGCCGTAAGGCGTGCCACAAGGATGATGCCCCTTGGGCACCAGCGTCACGTCATGGTTCTTGACCGCCACCGTCTCGTCCAGTGCGCCATCCTCAGTATACACCCGCTGGATGGCAAAGCCCTGCGCGGGGTTCAGCCGCATGTAATAGGTTTCTTCCAGATAGGTCATGCGCGGAAAGTCGTCCTCATCATGGCGGTGGCTGGGATAGGACGACCAGTTGCCCTGCGGCGTGTAGACCTCGGTCACCAGCAGGCTGTCTGCGACGTCCAGCATCTCCATCGCGATGTTGT
>CAINWE010000348.1 GCA_903854365.1 Oligoflexia bacterium | reverse complement strand
CTATCAAAATTCAGATTGCCAAAGGCCCCGAGAGTTTTAGGAATTTCAAATCAACTTACTCGGAGTATCGTTTGAAATCTGATACTTCAAAATTGCTATCAATTGCGATGATGACTCTAAACTCCAAGAAATGGTTCATTGAAATTGATGAGTATGACAAGAAAGAGCGACAACTTCTCAACTATGGACATTCATTTGGCCATGCTCTCGAGAGCGCTTCTGGCATGGCGATACCACATGGTTTGGCAATTGGCGTAGGGATGTTAGTGGCGAATTCATTAGTGCCTACCAATGGATATCTAACTGAAGTTAACGCGATTGTATTTGAAATATTGCGAGAATCGAACTTTGATTTCAATGAAATTAAGATTGATCTGGCTAGATTCACTGCGGCGTTGAGATTAGACAAGAAGAACACAAAAAATGAACAGGTTTTGATTCTTCTGGATGGGCAGAATCAACTCCAAGTAAGCTCATTTGAATTGTCTGAGTCAAGGCTGGAAGAGCAAAAAGATGTTCTTCTTCGGGTGCTAAGTGAATTGGGGAGAGTCTCTTGAAATATTCCGACTTATTAATCGACTGGTTGGTCGAAGAGGGTTACACGCACTGCTTCTTTGTCGGTGGGGGAAATGTTATGCATCTACTCGAGTCCGCCCGAACTCGCCTGAATTGCGTACCAGTAATCCATGAAGTGGCTGCGGCTATTGCAACCGAGTATTACAACGAGATTGCTGATGGGAAATCAAAGGCTTTTGCTTTAGTAACTGCCGGACCGGGAGTAACCAACCTGGTTACTGGCGTCGCTGGAGCGTGGCTCGAAAGCCGGGAACTTTTGGTGATAGCCGGGCAGGCCAGGACAGATGCTCTTTCACGAGGGCTTGTGCGACAAATTGGCCACCAGGAAATAGATGGCACGGGGATCATGACCCCAATAACGAAGTTAGCTGAAACTATTGAAAAACCGTTGACTAGATCTGAGTTACATTCCCGAATTCGGCTTGGTTCAGCAGGTCGAAAAGGTCCAATCTTTTTAGAATTTTGCCTTGATGTAACGGGGCAGATGGTTGCACCAGAGGATTTGAGCGTCTCCGACAATGAAAATAAAGAAGCCGTGATGGAGCCATCACAAACCGAGATAGATTCGCTTCTAGAACTAATCCGAGAGTCGAAGAGACCGGTCCTGCTGTTTGGAGCAGGGGTTAAGCGAGATTTTGTAAGTGCACATCTCGCTCAGTTAGAAGCCTTGGGTGTGCCGGTTGCAACGACTTGGAACGGCGCGGATCGATTCCCTAACGACCATACTCTGTATGCCGGTAGAAGTAATACCTATGGAATGCGTTGGTCAAATGTCCTGATCCAACAAGCTGATCTAGTAATTGCATTAGGCACGAGACTAGGACTGCAACAAACAGGTTTTAATTGGCAGAAATTCGTGCCCATCGGGAAGTTGGTTCAAGTCGATATTGATGACGGCGAGCTTGAGAAAGCAACTCCCCGAAAGGATTTAAAAATTAATGCGGACGCCAACTCAGTATTGAGAGAGATCCTGGCAAGTTCTCCTAATCTTAAAATTGAAGAGTGGCGGAAATTCGTGCAGGAGATCAGGGACCTTTTACCTGTCGTAGAGGACGCCAATATCAAAAGTGATAGTTTTGTTGAGGCTTTTTCATTCGTTGCCGCTCTAAATAGAGTAACTGCAGAAGGGGACATCGTTATCCCGTGCAGCTCAGGCGGAGCTTTCACAACAATGATGCAAGCGTATTTCCTCAAGGATCGACAAAGAATGGTCACGGATAAAGGTTTAGCGAGTATGGGCTATGGACTATCGGGTGCGATTGGAGCTTCATTCGCAAATCGAGGAACGAAGACAATTTTGGTTGAAGGAGACGGAGGGTTTGCCCAAAATTTGCAAGAAATCGGTACTGTGGAGATCAACCACCTGAACTTAAAGATGTTTATCTTCTCTAACCAAGGTTATGCGTCTATTAGAACTACCCAAAAATCATACTTCGATGGAAATTACCTAGGATGTGATCGTAATACAGGACTCGGGTTCCCAGATTGGGAATTGATTTTTAAAGCTTTTAATGTGCCTGTGATTACGATGAGTAATGAT
>CAINWE010000347.1 GCA_903854365.1 Oligoflexia bacterium | reverse complement strand
TTTGTTTCAGTTGGCATGATGTTAAACCCTGTCATGATTGCTCAATATTTTTGGACTATTCTTTTGATAGCGATCGTAACAATTGTCGGGAAGGTTCTGAGTTCGACGCTGGGCGCGTTAATTACTGGGCAGACATTAAGGACTTCGGTGCAGGTTGGGTTCGGTCTTGCACAAATCGGGGAGTTCTCTTTTATCATTGCCGGCTTAGGTTTGTCATTGGGTGTAACAAGTGATTTTATTTATCCGGTTGGGGTTGCCGTTTCTTTAATCACGACTTTTACAACGCCTTACCTCATCCGATTTTCGCATTCGGTTGCTGTTGCGCTTGAGTCCGTATTGCCAGCCCCAGTCCACACGGTATTGAATGGTTATGTTGCTTGGCAGCAGGAACGGCGTGCCGATCTCGCTCTGATGCATGCTTTCTATAAGAGAGCTTTTCGTTGGGGGCTAAACGGGATCTTAGTGACTGCATTGTTTTTAATTGTGGGTGAGTTTGTGACTCCGTGGGTAGAGAAATGGGTGGAGGTCGTGTTTTTAGGGAGCCTCATTTCCTGGGGCCTGTCTATTCTGCTATCGGCTCCCTTTATCTGGGCAATGAGTGTAGCCTTCGTGCGGGGCTTGCCGGCAGATCGGTCTGGATCCCCTGATTTAACTCGTGATGATGAGGTCGGATTCTTACCGAGGGGCGTAGCGCTCTTTGCTGGTCGGCTGTTAACTCTGGTGTGGATCGGGCTATTAAGTTTGGAGTTTTTTCCTATAGGGTTTACCATTTTGCTCCTGCTGTTTTTGTCTATTGTTTTGTTCGTGGTTCAGGCACGACAGCTCGAGTCTTCTTATCAGTGGTTTGAGTCGCAATTTTTATTAGCGTTCGAAGGTGGAGAAAAAACAGCAAAAACAGTCGATTTGCAGCGGGCCTTCGCCCCTTGGGACGCCCATTTAATTAGAATCAAGGTGAACCCCAATTCCGATTTTGTTTTGAAGCAGTTGGCTAATACCCATTTGAAGGCTAGATTTGGCCTCAATGTGGTGGCCATCCAGCGCGGAATGCAATTGTTGGTTTCGCCAGGTCGTCAGGAAACGGTCTTGCCTGGAGACGAACTCCTCGTTTTGGGTACCGATGAGCAAATCGAAAAGGTCAGAAAAAAGATTGAGAGCCCAAGTCGAAGCTTGGACCCATCGAAGAATATTGCAAACTATCAACTTCGTCATTTAAAACTTGAGGCGGGTTCTTCTTTGATCGGACAAATGATCAAGACCTCTGGCATTCGTGAAGAATTTGAAAGTATCATTGTCGGTATTGAGCATCATGGCGAAAGAATCGTTAATCCGAGTGCCGATTTATTTTTATCTCAAGGTGACCTTTTATGGATTGTTGGGAAAGTGAATCACATTGAAGCTTTGAGTCGAATTGCTCAAGGACGTGTCCAAATCAATTGAGACGGGTCACCCATGGGGACTCTTGAGTGAGCCTCTAATTTGCATGGGTAGCAGTTTGATGAAACCTAAAAATCCTCGACCGCTGCGGCATCTCTTCCGAGATTTGATGGACGGTGTGCAAAATTTGATCGTGAGTGAAATTCAATTGCTTCAGTCTGAGGTGAAGCGAACAGCCCAGCTGACGCGACGGCAGTCCATCTTGTTGGCAGTCTCTCTGGGAGTGGCGTTCGTCGGGTTGCTACCTTTAGTCGCTTTTTTTGTGTTAGCTCTGGGGCACGCCTTGGGAGAGCGCTATGCGCTCAGCGCACTATTCGTGAGTCTCGGATGTTTCGTTTTGGGAGGGGGATTGTCGGTTTACTTTTTCCGACAAATTGCTTTGCTGGGATGGACGTTGCCCACCACGCGAAAATCTTTGCGCCAGGAGTCCAAATTACTGCTGAGTCCAGTCTTGAGCCTAAGAATTGTACCTCGAGCAGTTGAGCGAACTCACATCAATCAGGCGCATAGTTCTGATCAAGAGGAGGAGCGGTTAGCATCATGACTCAATCCGCAGATTCTGAAAT
Organism: Oligoflexia bacterium; assembly: GCA_903854365.1. GTDB lineage: Bacteria > Bdellovibrionota > UBA1018 > UBA1018 > UBA1018 > CAINWE01. The sequence goes on along the minus strand of CAINWE010000347.1, from coordinate 1,280 downwards.
GAGAAAAATTACAAAGGATCTTCATGACAACCACATCAAGCTCGAGCGGACTTTAATGGAGTTCCGAGATCGGGTGAGCGAGCCAGGCTTCTTAGGTAAGGCTTTTGTCTTGGCTGGTGCTGTGATAGTGGTCGGATTATTTTTATTCTATGATCGGAATTCAAAAGTTTAAAGTGGTCCTAATCACTTATGTCTGGCCTGAGCCGTTAGCTTCCGCCGCTGGACTACGGGATGTCAATTTGATTGAGGCCTGCGTTTGGGCCGGATGGGATTTGGTGGTTGCGTCCCCGTCGCAGCAGAATGTTCATTCAGCGAAATTGAATCAGCTAGGCATTCGCACCATGGAGGTGCATTCGAACGATTCCGAGTTTGATCGCTGGGTGAGTTCAGAGAGGCCTGATTTAGTGATTTTCGATCGTTTTGTGATCGAAGAGCAGTTTGGCTGGAGAGTCAAAGAACAGTGCCCAGAGGCATTGCGGGTGCTTGATACACAGGATCTGCATTTTTTGCGAAGAACCCGAGCCAAAGCTGTAGCAGCGGGTCAACCCATTGATTTACTCTCTAAAATTGCGAGTCATGAGGGCGAAGGTGATTTCCTCGATCTGATGAATGAGGATACTTTTAGAGAAATTGCGTCAATTTACCGGTGTGATGGAGTTTTCGTACTCTCTAGCTTTGAGCGGGATTTGTTGATCAATCGATTTCAAGTCCCGCGGCACATGCTAAGTTTAAGTCGGTTTCATTATCCTGAGCCCAAGTCCGCTTCAGATTTTTTGAGTCGGGCTAATTTTATGATGATCGGAAATTTTAGACACCAGCCGAATCAAGATGGCTTAGGGTGGCTCGCGCGAGAGATTTGGCCGAAGATCAGAAAGGCATTGCCGGACGCCACGGTCAATGTTTACGGCGCCTATCCATCACGAGAGGTGATGCGAATGACGAGTGAAGCTCAGGGATTTTTTGTTCGAGGACCCGCCGTGGACCAATTTGATGTTCTCAGGAAGCATCGGGTGAACTTAGCTCCACTGCGTTTTGGAGCAGGGATTAAAGGAAAAATCTCAGATGGCTGGTGGTGTGGTACTCCCGTGGTAACTACGTCGATAGGAGCGGAGGGGATGCACGACGCATTGCCTTTTGGTGGGTTAGTCGAAAATTCTTCAGAAGAGTTTGCTGCAGCAGCTATTTTCCTAAGTCAAAATGAAGCCGAGTGGATCAAACATCAGGAAAATGGGTATCGCTTGATGCGGGAGCTCTATGACTTGAAAAAAAATCGATCGGAG
>CAINWE010000346.1 GCA_903854365.1 Oligoflexia bacterium | reverse complement strand
TTCCCTTGACCGCCTTACTCTCCATCCAAACTTCCAAGCTCTAATCCACTATCAATCTCTTTAAGATTTTTACTCAGATTCTCATCAACAAGAAGCTTTGATTTCCAAATATCAAAACCTGAATGTATAATCTCGCTGTTAATTCTCTCTACAGCATTCTGAATAAAAGAGATTTCTTGAGGCCTAAGCAGAGAGTTTTCATCAATTACAATTTTATGGGGGTCAATTTGCCCCGCTAGAGCAACCTCTAATTTGCAATCTACTGCATCATTATAATCGTTTATAGAGGAGCGTATTTGACAGGCACCTTCTGACCATTTTTTTGGAATATAAATAGTTACTTTATTCATTAATGGTCGTATCCAGAAATTAATTCACGCTGAAGCTCGTAGTAACGGGCGTAGCGGCGTTGTAGTTAGCGTTGCCGGCTTGTTTCGCAACAAGAACTACGGTTCCTTTTCCTGTAAGGGTTACTTTATTGCCAGATATTGTCGCAGGTCCGGATTGGATACTAACAGTGACGGCAATTCCTGAAGTCGCCACGGGCGGGGTGATGGTAATGGATTTGGTGGTGGCGTAGGTGACATTGGATATAGGAGCAAAGGCTCCAATCGATTGACTAAAATTCTTAACCGTAAAAGTCATCGTGACCTGAGGGGCTGCAAGATATGCGGTATTACCTGCTTGATTTGCAGCAATCACAACGATGCCCGTTCCGGTAAGTGTCACGCTATTACCAGAGACGGTCGCTGGACCCGATAGCACTTTCGTAGCTACTTGAAGTCCAGAACTGGCAGATGGAGCAATCGAGAAGGTTGGATCAGCGAAGTCCCGAGGCCCCACCGCAGGGAAAGTTATGGTCTGAGGGGCTTTTGTCACCGTGAAACTAATGGAAGCCTGAGGGGCGGCATTATAGTTAGCGTTTCCTGGCTGATTGGCCGTGATGATCACCGTGCCGGGAGCAGGAATGTTATATTGATTGGTTCCAACAGCATTTATGAGAACCGACTGTGACGAGACACCAAATGTGACAGGCAGCCCTGCTGATGAGTTCAGCGTGGGTATTGTATAGGTTCCCGTAACAGTTGGGTGAGGCACATTCGCTAAAGATATCGTCTGATTGGCTTTGTTGACTGTGAAACTCGTAGTGACTATAGGGGCGGGCGCATAGCTAAACTTGCCAGATTGGTTCGCAGCCAAGACCACGGTTCCGGCACCAGTAAGCGTGACCGTACTTCCATTGATCGTTGCAGGCCCAGAGAGGACTGAAAGAGCTACAGGCAAGCCCGAACTGGCAATTGGGCGAGATACGGCAAAGGGTGCAGTTCCGTAGGTCTTTGAAGGAATTGCACTGAAGGGAGTGATTTTCTGGGTGTACTGGACTGCAAAGCTATTCGTTACTGACGCAGCGAGATAGTTTGAGTTGCCCGCTTGTTTTGTCACATAGGTAACTGTTCCAACTCCCGTGGGTGTCAAAGTGTTATTTGCCAGTGTCGCTGGTCCTGAGAGCAACTGGTATGTCAGAGGCAATCCTGATGAATCGGTACCGTTGAGAGGGATAGAACCAGTCCCAAAAGTCTGAGAATTTGTTATCGGAGGAAAAATAGTCTGTGTAGATGGGTTAATTACAAAAGAGGTTGAAACTATGGGCGATGGATTCCAATACTGGTTTCCAGGCTGATATGCGGATATGGTTACAGTCCCTATTCCTGTGGGAATAACAGTATTGCTAAGAAACGTAGCCGGTCCAGATTGGACATTTAATTGCACAGGCAATCCAGAGCTTGCTGAAGGAGGTACTACAGCAAAAGGAATATTATATTTTTGACTAGGTATTAGATTTAGTTCCTCCATCGATTGATTTTTTCGCGAAACGAGTGCCATGCAAAAATTTCCACCAGCCGCAACTTGAGTTACATTTGTTAGTCCATTAGGAATGCTTCCAGATGCATCATTAGCAAAATAGTGATTTAACGATCCCCATGCCCTAACAGTTCCATTACTTTGCAGAGTCATTCCAAAATAGGGACCTGCGGAAATTTGTACAATATTAGTGAGACCGAGCGGAACCCAAGTGGCACCACCTGCATTCCAGCCCCAAACTTGGATGGTAGAGTCATTTAACAAAGCAATGCTATAGTAGGAACCAGAAGCAATTTGCACGGGATTAATTAATCCCGCTGGGGCGTTTGTTCCAGCAGCTGATGCAGTATATTCATCATAACCCCACGAAACTAATTTACCATTATTCATTAAAGCTAAAATAAAATTTCCTCCAGAGGCTGCTTGTGCAACATTTGAAAGAGTATTGGGTACATTGATTTGGCCTGTAGACCAGCCGCCCCAAACCCTTAAACTCTGATTGCTCAAAATTGCCATTCCGGAACCTCCTCCGGCTGAAATCTGAACGACATTATTTAATCCCGCAGGAATATTTGTTTGTCCGCTAGCATTGTTTCCCCACGCAACAATGGTTCCATTGTTTTTAAGTGCTAAACAAAAGTCGGCTCCGGCTGCAATCTGAACAATGTTATTTAACCCCGCAGGAATATTTGTTTGCCCGTAAGAATTATTTCCCCACGCTATAACAGTTCCATTGTTCTTTAGGGCCAAACAAAAATCACGGCCAGCATCGATTTGAACTATATTGGTGAGGCCAGTTGGGATGTTGGATTGACCATAGCTGTTGTCTCCCCAGACAGTTACCCAACCAAATTTCTGATCGGGGTCAATAACTAGGGGAAATTGACTCGGCAGAGGAGGAATCTGGAGGCTAAGAGACCAAGCTGGCGAAATCAGAAAATACATTGCCAAGCTGAGCAGTACTATTGGACTAGATTTCAGTGACATATGGTTATTTATATAGTTTTGAATCGAAAAATAACAGAGATACAAAACGAAGCAATACAAAATCTGCTGTAGAAGGATGCTCAACTTTATTTTATTCTTATTCAAAAGAGATGGAAAAATCTCTATATGGCCATTTTTAACTTGATATCACCCTAGATTTCAGCGCAATCAATTATTGTGCCTGGAATGACCGAAGACGAGAAGAGAGCTGCAATCAACCTGATTACAGGGATTGACAAAATGAGTTCAAACCTTGGTATTGCCACTCGTGAATTGCGAGATAAAGTCGAATTTACTTCACAGGAAGTATCAGTACTTTCCTCCGAAATTAATTCTGCCTCTCAGCGACATAAAGAGATTATGGAATCTCTGATTGCTGCACTGAACAGGAACTCAGAAAGCAGTGATAAGTGGGCTTTTTGGATGGTTGTTCTTACTTTGGTTCTTGCCAGTGCAACAGTAATTAGTGCCATTTACCCTATCTTATTTCATAATTAAAATAATCGGCTTTAGGCCTAAAATAGTCAGTATTTTGTCATCCTATTGAATTGCCTCTGGATTTTAATGGAGCTTGCGGTGCAGGGTAGGAAGACAACCAGTTTATTCATGACGACTCAAGACATCCGCTGGATTCAGCGTTTTCAGAATTATCGGAAAGCTCTTGCCCAGTTGAATGAGGCAGTCGATCTCTCGAGGATCAGGGATCTAACGCCTCTTGAAACGCAGGGTCTGATTCAGGCCTTTGAGTACACTCATGAGTTGGCTTGGAACACGCTGAAGGATTTCCTGGAGTCGAAGGGGGTTACCAATCTCTACGGTTCCCGTGACACGTCGCGAGAAGCTTTTGCCGCAGGGTTGCTGACTGAGGGAGATGCGTGGATGCAGATGATTCAGAGTCGGAATCAGGCAATCCATTCTTTCGACCAGGAGGTAATGGAGCAGATCGCCAGCGCTATCACGGGAACTTGTGCGAAGGAGTTTTCAAAGCTGCAAGTACGCCTTGGGGAACTGGAGGCAGAGGAGATTGGCCGCTCAAGCGGGCGTGAGTTTGTAGAGGCTCTTGAGTTGCAGCGCCTCAACGAAGCAAATCCCTTCATGCAAGCTGTAGGCACTCTGGATGGCCCTGCCGGTCTTTCGCGGCGTAAGGGATTTCATTTGTAGAATTTCTCTGCGCCTTCGCGTCTCTGCGCGAGAACTTTCCGTTTCCTGAGTTCCTGATTTCCAGATTAACTCCGAAGAGACCGTAGCTCACTCACATGACCCTTTCCTCAAACGAAGTTACCTCGACGATTCAGTTGGCGCTGGCACCGGTCTTTCTTCTTACCGCCGTGGTCATGCTCATCAATGCGATTAGCGGACGATTGGCCCGCGCCATCGATCGGATGCGATTCATTCACGGTGAGCTCTTTGCTACGGAAAAAATCGCCCCCTCGCTTGAGTCACACTATCGTGTCGAATTTCGTGAGGTTCGCATCAGGGGGCGGATGTGTGCCATTGCCATCTTCTTTGATGTCCTAAGCGGGGTGCTCATCTCCCTGACTGTTCTGGAAATCTTTTTCTTCGAGGCAGGAGTCAGACACTTTCAAGGTAGCTATGTGGTCACA
>CAINWE010000345.1 GCA_903854365.1 Oligoflexia bacterium | reverse complement strand
GCACGGCTTCGTTGAGGGCGATACATGTCTCAAAAATTTTCTCAAGCAGATCCCGGTTTTTCAGTGGGTTGGCATCCGGTTGGAGCGTGGTAGCCAAATTCATAAGAAAGCTTCCTAAATCACGAGTCCCGCCTCGGAATGTCGGAGTGGTTTCTAAGAGGGACTTTACTCGACTCCAATGCTGGGGGTCCTTGGTATATTCGATGAGGGCCGAGGCGAGGCTATTGACCGCCGGAACTAGTTTTTGCAGGAGCGTCTCGGATTGAACGGCGCTGCCTGTTAAAGTCTGAGTCATTTGAGGGTCTAGGTAGCGATGAGTCCCAGAGTGCTGATCGAACGCCGCTTGATAAATGAGGGGAACTGCGAATGCCACCCCAGTCGCCAAGTCATCCGGATGAGTTCGCAGGGGCGGCTCTTTGGGGGCGGGTTCAGTTCGCGTGATAAAACGAATTAAATCCTTATAGTCATAGCCAGCGTAGCTTTCGATGTCCTCAGATCCACAGACATAGCGTGTCCAGGGGGCGATTTCTGTGATGTCCTCCAAGCTTTGCATATAGCAGGCATCCCAGGCGAGGATTTCGACAGGTTTTTTCCTTAAGACTTGTGCTCTTGCTAGAATCGTCCTTAAATTAAATTCAGACAAGGTTTTCCAGCCGCTGCCATGGCCCCAGAAAACAATCATTAAATTTTGAGAGGGGTAGGTGGTGGCTGTCCATTCGACGAAACTTCCGAGGCGTTTCCTGGCGGGAATGAAAGGGTTAGGTGAAATTTCCGAAATGACGGGTGATTGAATTTGGGTCCACTCAAGCGAGGAAACGTCTTGGACATGAGTGATTTTTGGAGTGGGTTCTTTGGCGGGAAAAACGTGAAACCTTTGTACTCGGCGTGATGCTGGTTCTTCGGTTTGTACAATAATGTCGGCTTTGATGTGAGCTTCTTCGAATTGGTTTTCGAGTTGAACGAGATTGGCAATTGCAAATTTTTCTAGGTCTGGCGTGATTTGCATCGATAATAAAATGGTCCAGGGTTTGAGACATTTTTCTCGGAATAAATTTTTAGATTTCATTCGAGTGAGAAAAGACGAGTAGTTCGAGTCTTGCTTGGTGTCGAAACGATAGGATTTTTCCTCTGATTCCGTCCAAAAATAGGAACAGGGTAGGGATGGGATCTTACCCCATGACGACGGTGCTTGGGTCCAGGATGTGATAAGAAAGAGGGCGAGCACATAGATGAAGGGATGGTTTTTCGCACGATATCGAGTGTTTGCTGTCATGAATCCTCAGCTTCTCTGAACTGCTTCGAGCTTCTTCGAGTCTCTCCCCTACGAGCGAAGGAGTTCTTCAAACTTGCCCTAATCGAGAGAGTCTGGCAAGATTCGATTCGATTGAGGTGTATGATCTATGATTCGTAAAATCATATTCTTTAAGTCGTTAGAGGAGAGTATTTTTTTTAGTTTTTTTCGTCAGGTCTGGACCGAAGGCAAACTCTTTTTAGTGCGTGGAATTAGTTTTCGTTCGCGGAATAATGAGGCAGCTCGTCAAGCTTATCGACGGATGCATGTTCGTGAGTTTGAGGGGATTAATGCCCGACAGCGCTGGGCAAATTGGAGAACCATTCCAAAGAATCTTTCGGGTCGGCTTCCTCAGCGCCCTGTCTATGCTGTTGACCTTTGTTGCGGTACTGGCCACTCGACGGAAGTTCTTGCTTACTATCTTCCTGTGGGCTCGCGGATTTTGGGGATTGAATTTAATCCAGATTTTGTTCAGTCCGCGCGAGAAAAGATTTTTCGCGATCGGCGCGGTGAAGCGGTGGAGGTTTCCTTTCGTGTTCAGTCCGTTTTAGAGACTCTTCGGGACTCGAGCGGGGTCCCGCTTGGGAGTTCGACGGTAGATTTGGCGAACTCCTGCGGGGCCGTGGGTTCTCACTTTGACGCTGCGATGACTCGCGTCCTTGCAAAAGAGTTGGGTCGTGTGCTGAAGGCCGGAGGGTTAGCTTTGATTGATTCGGGGCTCCCCGGTACTCATCAGAGTCAGCTTCTAGAAATCTTTGAGTCCGAAGGATTCGAGTGCCTAGGGGCGGCGAAAAGTAGTTTGCTTGATCTATTTACGCAGGTTTGTTTCAGAAAAAGGCAAGTCTAGAGACTCCTTTCGGGCGTTTAGCATTGAACCAAACACGCAGCGGAATTAAAGTAAGGATATGACACGTTATAAAAGAGTTCTGATTAAGTTAAGTGGCGGAGCCCTATCGGGCGCTCATGACGTTGGGTTTGATCCTAAGGCAATTGAAAATATTGTTGATGAGATTTTGTCAGTCAAGGGTTTGGGCGTCGAAGTGGCGATTGTCGTCGGTGGGGGGAACATCTTTCGGGGTAATGTCGCGGCCACGTGGGGAATTGAGCGAGCTGAAGCGGATAATATCGGCGTCCTTGGCACCGTGGTGAATAGTTTGATGTTGCGGGGAGCTTTAAAGGCTCGGAGTAACTATGAAGTGCGGGTGATGACTGCCATTCCGATGGAGGCTATTGCTGAGCCCTTTATTCGATTGCGAGCCATTCATCATCTTGAAAAGGGCTATGTGACCATTTTGGCGGGCGGAATTGGGCAACCCTACGTGACGACAGACTATCCGGCAGTGCAACGAGCTTTGGAGATGCAATGCGATGCGATTTTGGTGGCCAAGCAAGGCGTAGACGGTGTTTACACCAAGGATCCAAAGAAAGATCCTACGGCTAAGCAGTATAAAACATTGGCTTACGATGATTTTATTCGGGAGCAGCTTAAAATTATGGATCATTCAGCGTTATTGCTGGCTCGAGATTTTGGTTTGCCGATTCATATTTTTAACTTCACTCAGCCGGGTGCCATGAAGAAGGTGTGTCTTGGGGATGATGTTGGAACGTATATCGGTCCTAAGACGGCGATGAGTACGAAGGACTAATGATTCTCGCAGAGTCCTGCTTCTAGATCAGGTTCGAGGTCTGTTTCTAGGTCTGCGCTGACCGCGGTGTCGGTTCGATATCGTTTTGGGTATCCTCTTCCACAAGAGGTCCAGCCGGACTTGATCCAGTTACCGCAGGTCAATGCCGTGCGGAGGAAGATATTGCGCCCGGGATCCCACGTAAAAACGTATTTGCCGAGATCCTCATATTTGAGGCACCAGGCCATGGCAATGCCGCCGGCAATCGCTCCCGTGATAAACGCGGGGCTAGATAAGGTGGTGAGTGCTGAGCTCGCGTTGCCAATGCTTGTCATGAATGGGTCGGAGTTTTGTTCGATGAGTTGGGTAATATTCTTGATTGAATCTAAAGCGGCGTTGAGTTTCGGGATGGTTTCTGGGGCATGCTCTGAGACGATTGAAGCAACTTGGGAGAACGACTGAGTGAAGTCGAGCCAGCTCTGACCATAATGATTCACCGTTTGGTGGAAATCCCCGACAAAAATTTCGGCCTGGGGGAAGAACCCATCGGCAGCGTCGATGAACTGATTGATTTTCGGAGCTGAAGTGTTTAGAACATTCGCTATTGTGATAATAGCCTGGATGAGGTCAGAAATCGGATCACCGACCTGAATCGTCTTCGCTTGGGTGGCGAGGTTTTGGGTGATGCGAGCCAAGTCTTCGATAGGTTCAGTCGCTGATACGCAGGTTGACCCAATTACAGCTAAAGAGAACAGTAGCCGACGGCAACTTCGCCCCAAGTCCTGAATCACGTAGACCTCCCACCTAGATCTTTTTTAACCCCTCTCGTTGATTATTGGTTTTTTAAAGGAATGTCAAATGAAATAATTCGCCTGATTCCGGCAGAACTGAGAAGCTGGTGTCTCGAATCCCGCTACAGCAGGCTTCAGTGTAAGTGATCTATCCTGAAGTGCAATTCGCGGCTGGCGCACTTGTGGGCGAAGACGGACTCGCAGAGCGGGTTGGAAGTGGGAGCGAGGGAGTCGGAGTTGGTCCCGTCCCGGAGTTAGGTCCAGTCGAAGGTTGTGGCGAAGGGAGAATGAGATCGTACGAGAGTGCTTGAATCAGGGCAGCGCCCTGAAAAGACCCCCAGCCTGTAGCATCATCGAATCCAGGGACTGCAGGATAGTAAAAGTTGGTGCTTCCGTCCGCGACGTCGTGAAAAATGCTTGGGTAAAGAGTGCTTTGTCCGAGGCGGTAAATGGGAGGTGCTGGGAATCCCAACCGCGTCAGGCCTCGAATCTGTCGGTTTTGATTGACCAATGCGATAAAGCCTGCCCAGAGTGGTGCTGCGCTGCTAGTGCCGCCCGCAATCTGCCAAGATCCTTGATAAT
>CAINWE010000344.1 GCA_903854365.1 Oligoflexia bacterium | reverse complement strand
TACCGAAAATTGGAACCATCGCAGGCTGTTCGGTGATCGATGGAAAGATCATTCGTGGATCGAATGTTCGACTCCTTCGAGACAGCCGAGTCATTTTTGAAGGCAAAATGTCATCGCTGCGACGATTTAAAGACGATGCGAAGGAAGTTGCCACTGGTTTTGAGTGCGGGATCGGCATCGAAAACTATAACGATCTTAAGCCCGGAGATCTGGTCGAAGCTTTTCAAATTGATTGGATCGCTCCCGAACTGGACGCTTAGTCTCAGTCGGTAGAGGAGTACAGAGGTAGAGTAGTATGCAGGCAACGCGAAGAATGAGGCTCCAAGCCGTAATCCAGGAGGAGCTGTCTCAGCTTGTTCCGCGAGAAGTGAAGGATCCCCGAATCCCCTCGGTGACTTTCACATCCGTCGAAGTCACCGAGGATGGTGGGCAAGCGACCGTTTTCGTTGCCATTCTGGGTGGAGCCCAAGGTGGGCATGACGGTACCCCTGCTCTCTCTGAGGAAGCCGCTCAGCTGCGTATGAAGGGATGCCTCGAGGGTTTGAGCTCTGCTTCAGGATTTTTGCGGCGACACCTTGCTAAGATTTTGACGGTACGACACATTCCGACACTGATCTTCAAGGAAGATCGAGGCTTCGAAAATGTTATTCGTGTTCACGAACTCTTGAAAAAGATCTCAGATCACGAATGAACGGTGCACTCCTCATCCGTAAAGAGGCTGGGATTACCTCCTTCGGCGTGATTGACGTCCTCAAGCGTCACCTCCGAGACGAAAAGGGAATTAAGCCACGAGACCTTCCAAAGCTTGGGCATGGTGGAACCCTCGACCCTTTTGCTACTGGCCTCCTAATTGTCCTAGTAGGCCGCGGAGTCAAACTCGCCCGATACTTTTTAGGGGCCACTAAGGGATACGAGGGCCTCATTCACTTTGGGCAAACGACTGTTCCAGGAGACCCGACGAGTCCGGTCTCTGAGACCTCCACGAATTTGCCTCGCAGCCTCGAGGAACTCCAGGATCTCACCTTGCGCTTGACCAATCAGCCCTACCTGCAGACCCCGCCTATGCACTCTGCTAAGAAGATGAATGGCAGACCTCTCTACGAGCTAGCTCGAGAGGGAATCGAAGTCGAGAGAGAACCTAAACTCTGCAGGCTCTATGAGTTTAACGTAGGCGATTACACCGCTCCCAACGCTCAGTTCCAGCTCAAATGCAGCTCTGGCACTTATGTACGAACTTTAGCGCAGGATTTAGGCCGACTCTGCAATTCCGTGGCGATGCTCGAGACTCTCAATCGAACTCAGTCTGGAGTTTTTCGACTCACGGACGCCTGGAGTTTGCCCGAGATCCTTAAAACTAACCAAGCGTGGAACGAGCTCCCCTGCTGGGTGGCGTTTGATCACCTTCTCAAGGGCTACCCCAGGGCAGAAGCATCTCCCGAAGAACACCAAGCTCTCCTTCAAGGTAAACAGGCCGTCATCTTCTCAATTTTGAAGCGAGTGAATCCACCCGCGGAGCGCTCCTCGGAGACCAGTGACGACTGCGTGGCGATCTACAATACGGATCGTCTCATCGCTATTGCTAGAAAGACAGATGATGTCTGGGGATTAGAAAGAGTCCTGTCGTGATTACTCCCACCGCTATGCCTTAACAGGCAATAGCGGGGGCTTCTAGGGGTTCGCACCCCAAAGACTCTAATCCGAGTCTTCTAATATTATTCGCGGCATTCTTGTCCGCATTCTCATTGTGTCCACACTGAAGACAAAGAAACTCTGCCTGTGTTTGCCGATTACCCTCATGGGTGTAACCACACCGGCAACATCTTCGTGATGTATTTTTTGGACTGACGAGGATCAGGCGAGAACCGTACCAAGTTGTCTTGTACTC
>CAINWE010000343.1 GCA_903854365.1 Oligoflexia bacterium | reverse complement strand
GGATGGGTTTCACTGCCTGCAGCCAGGTTGTTCCACCGAGAAATAATGCGATTCAAAATATCATGGCGAAAGAATTCGGTGTAGAGGCGTCCATTTCCAAAGTCTGTTGATAATTCAGTAATCTGATCCCTGAGGGCATCTCGTTCGGTGACTTGGATTTTTTTACCGTTGTCGTCGACTATGGCTGCAAGGAGTTCACCGTCCCAATGAAATTCTTTACGACCGTCCTGCGGGGTAGTCATCGAGCTGATCTGAAAATGATCGGTGTACGTCAGTTCTTGGAGCCTTCGCTCGCCGTGATTGCCCGAGGCAAAAAGGGTGGGTAGACCGACCGAGTTGCGCGTAATGGAGAGCGTCTGGTGAAAGTCAAAGTCGCGGTTCCGGTGAGCGCCTGACCATTGAATCGAGCGAGGGAGGCAATGTAATGAATTTGCTAGCGCCCTCACGTCGGCGCGGGATTGATTCAGTGTGAGTGTCCCTAAGACAGAAGTCTCGACAGTTTGAGAGAGACAGAGGGAGTCGTCATAATCGAACGTTTTTGAGGAGACGGCTTGAGCTCCGTCGGATGAGCGATAGCCAGATGTCTCTGATTTTTTTTGGTATGTCTTGATGCCCGCAAACGCAAAGTCTTGATATTCTGCGGTTTGGATTTTTTCAAGATGAGGAGTTCTAAGGTCTTGTGTGACTGCACTGAGAATTAAGGCGGGGCCGTCACTTGGAAAATGATGGCGAAGCGATTTCTGTTCGACCGTTTGACCTAAAGGTCCTTTGATTTGACTTTGAATAGCTTCAAACCCCAGTAGGGATCGGGTCACAGGATGTATCTTAGCTTGTGAAAAGGTGAGGTCGTATTGAATGGGCTTTTTCCCTGAGGATCGGAGGGAGATCTGACTGAGAATAGGTGCCCGAGTGCCAATGCCAGGTTCAGCGTTCATTCGGGTGTAAGTGAAAGTAAGGGAGTTGCCCTTTCCGTCATTGTAATTTTTTAGGAGGCCCATGCCGGGAGTCGAGATTTCCGCTGCAAGAATGTGCCCGTTGACGGATGTGACAATCTGAATATTCCCTGTACCTGTGAGGTCGAGTAGGGAGGGTATGCTCCTACTTAGATCGCCTGCAGAAGGGGTCTGCACGACTAAGCGAACCATTCTTTGATCCTGATGGGAAGAATAGGAGCGATTTAAAAAAAATTGGGTCTGGGTCGGAGTACTTAAAATGAGGTCGGGCAGTCCATCCTGGTTGATGTCCGCAAACGTGACTTCGACGGTTTCATCGAGATAAACGGGTTTTCCCGAGTCTGGATTCCAAAGGCCCACGACTTCTGACTGGGACTCAAAGTCGAAATTGCCCTTTCCGTACCAAACTCGAAATTGATTTCGATATCGAGCTACGAGATCGGGAATGCCATCGCCATTCAAGTCAACGAGATAGATGGCCAATGGATTGGAGCCACCGGGAGAGACCTCGATCGGTTCATGAATTTTAAATTGTATTCCTGAGGCGTGTGTCGAGATATTCTCAGCAACTTGGATAAATCGCCCTGCATAAAACCGAACTAAGTCGGGCCGGCCTTTGTGGTTCAAATCCACGAGCCGGGTGAGGGACCCGAGGTCCCAATCCTTCGGCAGAAAGGCTTCTGAAATTTTCTCTCCCTCGCGGTCGCAGAGGTTGACGGCGGTTTGCCTTCGGTCAGGAGTGGCTCGAATTGTAAACACTTCTAGAGGGTCATCGGGTCCGAAAAACCGGACCAGTGACCGAGGTGCTAAGATTTCGCCGGGGTAGTGAGGATATCTTCGGCAGTCATTGATTCCTTCCGTGCGCGGTGTTTTGAGTGCCTCGATAGCGAGCTGGTGATCCGATATTTTGAATAAGTTAAAATTTGCATTGTCCTCAAAGGAGAGTGTCCCGTCTTGGTCTACATCGACGGGATTGGAAAATCGAGACGTATAAAAGTGGGAACCGAAGGTTTTGATCACAGCGTCATATTGAGGCAATACCTTCCAGTCGTTCTTCTCGTAGGAGTGAGGTGGGAGTTCATATTCAAATTGCTGGGGAGGTTCGCGCTGGCCACTAGAAAATTGCCTTTGCACTTGTTTGAGATAAAAACGTGAGCTCTTCGAGTCGTCGATATAGCTGAATGAGTAATGATACAACTCTGAGAAGTGAGGATGAGAAGACGAGTGAGAGTTGTCTTTTGCGAACACCGAAACGCGTTTGACTCTCTGATCCAAGACCAGTTTTCGACCTGATCGATAATCAAAGGGGGGAAGCGAAATGGATTCATGTTCCAATACGATTTGATACTCTGGAAAATGTGAGTGTCCCCCGTAGCTTACTGTTTTGAGTTGGGGATAACTTTCGGGACTAGCGCCTGGAGTGTACTCATATTGAGTGCGTTCACCGGTGGGACTGGTCGCCTCAACGAGATACCAGGCAAAAGTACCCTGGGAGTTGCGGATGAGTGCCGTGTGTCCAAAAACTAGCTGACTCCCGTCTTCTAGATAAGCTTCGATGAAATCCTGGGAGTTCCAGGACACTCGAACTCGTGAGGCAAGGCCTTGTGGATACCAAAATCCGTCGCTCCCCAGCTTCAATAGTCCCCAGGGGCTGAGGAGGTCATCGTTCTCGTAATTCACATCCTGTCCCTCTTTCCAACGCCGAATCAAGAGGTGTTGATGAAACCCCATGCCCCATTCAGAGAGGCCCGAGGCCATCTGATAGGTTGGGTGAATCGGATACAGGAGTTTGCCCCGCTCGTGGGGGAATTTCAACGAGAGAGGAACTGCGATTCCCCCTTGAGTAAGGTCTCCGTCCTCAATCATTGATGCCGGGATATCCCCCGCAATTGACCCCCTTTCGGGGGCCTGAAGCAACGGGGGCTGTACGAGTTCATTGGCAATCTGGGCTTGCGCGACAGCTCCCCAGGAGAGGCCGAACACGGCTAGAATTTTGATGGCAGTGAACTTCATGGAATCACCTTTCTAGAGTGCGCGGCCTATTTTGCCTGCACGATTGCAGTCCAGTAGATCTCTTCAATGTCGTGAAGGTTTCCCTGCGCCGCTTCGAGGATAGTCTGTTGGAATTTAACTGGGTTGATCTTCCACTCTCCTAGGGGTGAAAGGCCTTCACCATGACAATTTACCGAGTCGTCACGATCGAGGAGGAGTCGGATTTGATTGTTGAGGTCCCGTTCGTCGTTCAAGACAAAAATAGGGAGTGTCACCGACGATACAATGAAGCCCACAAAGCAGAGTTGTTTGAAAAGCAGCGAGCCGCTCGCATGGCCTTTCCTGAGGCCCATCGAGAAAAACGGCGCGAACAATATCACGCCAACATTGCCAGACTCGTTGAAGCGGGGCTTTACGAG
>CAINWE010000342.1 GCA_903854365.1 Oligoflexia bacterium | reverse complement strand
TGGGTGACCTCTACTTGAAGAAACTTCAGTATGAACGCGCACTGGGCGCCTACTACCAGGGTATTCAACCCTTTGAAGCCAATGGAGGGAAGTTTCCAGAGTACTACCTCAATCGGGCTGAGGCCTTCTATCAGCTCAGTCAGTGGGATAAGGCAAAAGTAGAGCTGACTCAGTTCCTCCATCGTTTTCCAGCCCATCCAGAAGGCTGGAGGGCGACCTATCGCTTGGCTGAGATTGCAGGTAGAGACCCTCAGGGAGGCGGTCCAAGTTCCCTTGAATATACCGAAAACCTGATGAAAACCGTGAATGGTTACCCGTTCAGTGCGGGTGCTGTGCTGGCTCGAATTCGACTGGTGGCGTGTGGGAATCACGGGGGCTTTGATTTGAGCGCTCAGGAGAAGTTTTTTTCAAAGGAAGCCAATTATTTTGACGGTTCAGCCTCGGTGGTCATGACTGATTTTCCAGACTTTAGGGCGCTTTCTCATGTGCGTTCGCTAGTTGAATTCGGGGGTACAAAAAGTACTTTAGAACTGGCGCTGAACGAGTTTCAATCGGCTCGGGTTCCGCTCGTGAGGCGATTCTTGAAGGCTGCTGCTCACGATATTTTTCAAAAATTAATTCACCAGCTTTTGGACGAGGGAAAGAGCTACGAAGCCCTCAGTCTTTATGTAGCTAAGGCCCCTGTGATGCCCCCGCCTGACGAAGAAATCGATCGGGATTATTTACTCAAGCTTTCGAAGATTGCCTCGGACCTCAGCATGGGCAAGCTGGCAAATGAGATCTTCGATGTTTACAAAAAGCAGCTGGGAGTGAAGCGGAGTGTTGCTTCGAGTACTCCGGAGTCCAAACTGAATCAGTCGGAAAGGGATTTTACGCTGGCTCAAGCCTTATGGGTGAAGCTGAGAAACCGATCTGGCCGAGAAAAAATTCGAGACGAAGAAGGTGCGCCGAAAATCAAGCAGCTCCTTGAGGGATTGAACGGGGCCTCTCAGTTTGTCTTTGAAAAAGAGGTGATTCTGGGCCTCGTCTATGAGTCTGAAGGCAATCTGGATGCCGCGATTCAGCACGCTGCTCAGGCGCGGCTCATTCACGATGGAACAAGAGTATCAGCGTGGATTGCCACGCTCTACATCAAGGCGAAAAAGCCGCTGATAGCGCTTAAGGTTTTGGAGTCCATGGAGGCAAAACTGCAAACCTCCTCGAGCGAGCTGGGTGCTGCAGATATCTCGCAACAGAAACTAGGGCTGCTGGCATCTCCGAGTTTACGTCAAGTGGTTTTGGATGAGGTCCAAATCCTCGAGGCAGAGGGTCGGTGGGGAGAAATTGCCGCAGCATACTCGCGCTTGATGGAAGCCGGGGACCGAACTAATCGAATTCTTTATGGCTACGTGAGCTCGATGGACAAGGCAGGAATGTCGACGGATCGAACTCAAATGATCAAGACACTGAACGAAATCGTAAAGACTGAGCCAAAGGACACGGATGAGCTCTTTTGGAAGAACTTAGCGACTGAAACTCTAGCAAATGAGCAGACTCATGACTCGATTCAAAAGAATGCCAAGGAGGGCACGATATGATTGAAATCTTAACGAATGATCGCAGAATGCGAGACATCATTCAACTTGCGAGAACGGTAGCGCAAAGCAAAGCCACAATCCTCATTCAGGGTGAGAGCGGCACCGGAAAGGAAATGGTGGCAAATTTAATCCACGAAAATAGCAGTCGTAACGGCCGCCCGTTTGT
Organism: Oligoflexia bacterium; assembly: GCA_903854365.1. Classification (GTDB taxonomy): domain Bacteria; phylum Bdellovibrionota; class UBA1018; order UBA1018; family UBA1018; genus CAINWE01. Next base: position 844 of record CAINWE010000342.1, on the reverse strand, counting down.
CGCGATCAATTGTGCAGCGATACCTGAGAACCTTTTAGAGTCTGAACTTTTTGGGTACGAAAGGGGAGCGTTCACCGGCGCTGTCACGGCCAAATCTGGAAAATTTGAATTGGCAAACGGCGGGACCTTGCTGTTAGACGAGATCTCTGAAATGGATATTCGTCTTCAAGCAAAGCTACTTCGTGTCATTCAAGAAGGTGAAGTAGATCGCTTGGGGGGAAGAAAGCCTTTGCCCGTAGATGTGAGAATCATTGCTACCTCAAATCGTAGTCTCTCGCAGTGCGTACAAGCGGGTTCATTTCGGGAAGATCTCTTTTATAGGCTGAACGTCGTTAACTTAACCCTGCCTCCGCTGCGTGAGCGAGCCTGTGATATTGAAATTATCTTCCAATCACTTGGTAATTCAGCATCTAATTCATACATCTAGAAGAATTCAGGCGATAAGGTTTTCTATTCAGCTGAGTCGGCCTAGTAAATATGTTTTATCATACCATTACCTTTACCACCACCATCGCCAACAGTTATCTCTGGGAAAGGATTGGCCACACAAAAAGCCTTCATACCCGCTAACATGTGATTTACGTCAATATTTTAGGCTTATGCCGCTAAATTTATGCACCTTAGCAAATAAACTCGAACCTTAACATGAAGGTTACGCTCAAAAAAACTCATGCATTCTTGCTAGAACAACGAAAAATTGTAGCTTTCGGATTTTTTTTTCAAACCTTTTCTACTCATCTTCGTCGATCTATTTACTCTTCTTATCATTAGCTTCATGTCCCCCTTTATGAAGGCATTTGTAGGATTGCCAATTATACCGTATTTAGAACTAGACAACCTAAAT
>CAINWE010000341.1 GCA_903854365.1 Oligoflexia bacterium | reverse complement strand
TCTCCCCCCCTCTAAGCTTGCAGCATCTCCAATTGAACTCACTGTGATATCAAGCTTATTGCCCACGCGCCCAAACGGCGGCAATGATGCTGTAGCTATCACCGCGGCTGCATTTTTTGATTTTACGGTAGAGTTATTTTGAATATCTAACCCCAGTTTTGTAAAAAGACGTGAAAGGGACTGTCCTGTAATATCGGTGCTTGAATCACCAGTTCCCTTGAGTCCAACAACAACGCCGTATCCGATGAGGATATTTTCTCTCACGCCCTTTACGGTAGCAATATCCTTGATTTTAGCCGCCATGAGATCTTGTTGCTGTAGAAAAAAGCAGCCGACTAGAAACGCTACCATCTTAGGCAATTGCTCAGTGCGCCACTTCGACCCGATACTCATAGAGCCTCCCTGAATGGACACTATCGCCGTCTTCAGCAATGTCAGAACTTTTTACGATCCCTATGACGCTCACTAATCGCGGCATTCCGTTTTTGTACTGAACTTTTTTGACTGCCCGAATTTTATAATTTCCGTTCGGGAACCTCTCCAGGATTTCACCCATCATGGAGTCTCCCACTTTCAGATCAAGGGAACGGGACAAGTCTACATCATTAAAGTGGGCCCTCGGAGCAAGTTTTCCAAGTTCTTTCATTGTCTCCGCTGTAGCCCCTTTTGCTATTCCCTCACCCGGTGCCCGAGACGGACTAGGCGAGGGACTCGATGACGGCGCTCCTGATGCATTCTCCGACATTGGAACCGCGGATTCGGGCGCCGCGGCAGAGGTCAGAATCTGGTCCTTCTTCTGACCTAGTTTCTCTGCAATAAATTTGTTTCTGAGAGTTTCCTGAGCAAGATTAAGCTCCACTTCTCGCTCGGGAAAGTTCAACGTCCGCTTGGCCTCCAGCAGTAGCTCGGAGTATAACGCTTCATCTAGGGTCAAAGTGACTAAGTCCCCCGGACTTCTGACACGGTTCTTGGTAAAGAAATAGTTCGTTTGCCCCCCGGATGCCCACAATGATCCCTCGTCTTGTGACTGATCAATGAAGTCTTCACGAGTCGCATGACTCCTATTTTTATATTGTCTGGAATTCTTCGGCAAGAATACCGGCGTATTCGCTGTAGTTACCCACGAGTCGCCATCAGGCACTCTTGCGGCATCACCAGGAGAGGACCTAGAAGTCCACTCACTGGATCGACTCAGCTCCCGCTTATCCTTGCTGTCCTCTGCATCTGAGCGCCTTTCCCCAGCTCCTTCAAGGGCTGGAGAGGAGTTGAGCCGAAACCCTTCCTCTTCGACTTCCGAACGAGAATCCTCGGAATCCTTACGAATTCCATTCATCAGACCGTTACAGCCCGCGAATACGATGAGCCATAGCACCGCAGATACCCGCATACTTTGGGAGGTGAGAGCCCTTTTTATGGGAAGGCCGATACCGAAGCCCATTAAATTTTTACCTCAACTACACCCCCGGGTAAGAGCAACCCCGTGAGCTCTCTCTTTCCCTTAAGGGTCAGCACCTTGATAGGCCTATTCATATAGGAGAGCTCTTGAGCAGTGCCCGGCGTTGTTATGACTAGGTCACCGGATTGAATGTGAATCTGAAGCGGATCACCCCGCCGTGCGTCCGGAATCCTTCGAACCGCTGTCGAGGTCAAAAACTGACCCTCAATAATGGATTGAATGGCCTCTAATCCGCGGAGAGGAGTGGCCTGCGACAAAATGACGCCTCGATACTCCCGGGCGCTTCCGGCGGCTACGTTAATCTTCTTAGCTATGAAGCTATCCGTTTCTAGAATATCGCCGGGACGAATTCGCCGCACAGCGACTCTGCCCGTGGTCCACGCCGAGAATTCGATCGTACCCTCTGCATACTCTTGAGAAGTCGTTCCCCGGACCGAAAACCGAGCGCGGCCCAGCGAATCCTCTCCCAACAGACTCACGTTTTGAATGGGAAATAGAGGGGTCGATTGCGCCCAACGCGCCCCCCCCAGGATCTCGATCGAGGAGTTCGGATATTGTTTCGTCAACTGATCTTGAAGGTTCTTCTTCAGCAATCGATCTGTAAGCACTTGCCCGCTAGCCTGAGTCGGGTCTTGCAAGCTAAAAGCAAAAATGGAGAGCAGAAAAATCAAAAAACATTGATAGAAACTTTGAAGCTTCAAAGAATGGCTCCCCTTTATTTTACATTTACCGTCGCAGACAACATTTGATCAGCAACTCCCATGACCTTGGTCCCCATTTCATAGGCGCGCTGAGTCGTAATCATGTCCACCATACTGTTTGCAACGTTCACATTTGATCCCTCGAGGGCGCCTTGCTGCAAATGTCCCAATCCGCTTTCGCCCGGAACACCTTGAACAGGGGCTCCACTCGCTTGCGATGCCTTATATAGTCCCTCTCCCATAGCCATGAGTCCTTGCTGATTCGGAAAATCTACCGTCTGAATTTGACCCAGAACCGTCTCACCTGTACCTGGAATCATCGCCCGGACCTCTCCAGCATTTGAAATATTCACATTCAAGGCGTTTCTTGGAATGGTAACCTGAGGATTGAGTTTCGCACCGTTGGCGAGCTGAAGGATGCCTTGAGAATCAATATGGAAGGCCCCGTTTCGCGTGAACGCAGTTTCCCCTTGAGGAGTTTGAACTTGAAAAAAGCCAGGCCCCTCAATCATGAGGTCGTAGGGGTTGTAAGTCATTCGTGCAGGCCCGGGTTCAAAATTTTTGTGAGAAGCCCCGACTTTAACCCCCATCCCAACTTGAATACCCACTGGAGTTTGACTTCCGCTTCCCAATGCTCCACCAGGCTGTTTCACAGTCTCATACATGAGATCCTGAAACTCGGTACTGGTTCGCTTGTAACCATCCGTATTCACATTTGCTAGATCATTGGCAATATTTTCAATCTTAGTTTGTTGAGCTTCTAAACCCGTAGCGGCAGCCGTAAGAGCACGAATCATAATTTACCTACCTCATTCGATTCCTTAGCCATTAACTCTCCATAGGTACGCAGGGCCTTGAGGTCATGCTCGAAGAGACGATTCGCCTTAATCATATTCGTCATCTCTTCAATTGGATTCACGTTCGAGCCCTCGAGCGCCCCTTGGTGCATGAGCGTCTGCTTAGCGGGTTCGCCAGCAACGCCGCGAGTGGCCTCAAAGAGTGAACCACCTACTTTTCTCAGTCCTTCCAGTTTCGGAAATTCAATTACACTGAGTTTTGCTACTAAGTCCTCTCCAGCGTAGATCTCCCCCTGTTGATTAATCGTCAGCGGAGTCGGGGCATCTTTCAGGTTGATAAATCGCGCTGCTGGCCCTGTCCCGCCGATGCCGGGTACACCATTCAACCCACTCGCCTCGTGAGCTAAAACTGGATAGCCTTCGCCAGTAACGAGCCGGCCATCT
>CAINWE010000340.1 GCA_903854365.1 Oligoflexia bacterium | reverse complement strand
CTCGTCTTGGATGAGCCGACGAATGACTTAGATATGGCGACTCTTGCGGTTTTAGAGGAGTGTTTGACTGAGTTTCAAGGTGCCGTACTTTTGGTGACTCATGATCGCTACTTCCTGGATCAGGTGGCTAATCAGATTCTCGCATTTAGTCCGTTTCCTGAGGATCAGGGAAAGTTGACGTCATTCGCAACGCTAGGGCAGTGGGAGGACTGGTTTACCGAATCGGCGAAGAAGGTACGCCCCCAAAGCCCCGGTGTTGGGGCAAATTCGGCAGGCGACTTGTCCGCGACCTCCGCTGCAGTGCCTAAGAAAAAGAAGAGGACTTTTAATGAGCAGCGTGAGCTGGATTCAATGGAGCTGAATATTCGAAAGGCCGAAAAAGAATTAGCTCAGTGGACGGAGGCCAGCATGAAGCCAGAAAATTTGAGCAATGCTTCGAAATTAGTCGAAATTTCGAATAAAATGATTCAGCTTCAGGCCGAAGTAGAGCGCCTTTACGCTCGGTGGTCTGAGTTGGAGTAAGAATTTAGTTGAAACAGTGTGATTTTCTCCAGTAAAACTCACCTTCGTTGAGGAAGTTTGAAATGCGAAGAGGTAAATGCGCGTGAATTTTGAAACCTGGCTGCAGTCCAATTATTCTGAAATACCTACCCGTTCTGCTCTTGCCGTCCTTGCTCTGGCAGCAGAAGGGGCGACAGTCCCCTTTATTGCTCGGTACAGAAAGGAGCAAACGGGGAGCCTGGATGAGGTGGCCATTCGCACGGTCATTGATGAGAGGGAAAAGTGGGATCAACTTCTTAGTCGTCAAGAGTATATCCTCAAGGAGATCGATAGCCAGAAAAAGCTGACTCCTGAGCTCAAACAGCAAATCCTCACCACATTTAAACCGGAGCTTCTTGAAGATCTTTATCTGCCCTACAAATTGAAGCGCAAAACTAAGGCGGTCATCGCCAAAGAGGCGGGACTTGAGCCTCTGGCGGATTGGATTTGGAACTGCGGTCATGGCACAGAAACGGCCCAAGAAGGACAAACCTTAGAAATTTGGGCGTTCACGTTTCGGAACGAAGCCAAGGATGTGAAGGACGCGGCTGCAGCGATTGCTGGGGCGCAGGATATTTTGGTGGAGCGACTGGCTGAGATGCAGGATTTGCGGCAAAGCGTCAGGACCCAAGTTTTTGAGAAGGGCTCGCTTCGGACCGAAAAGGGCAAAAAGGCGAAGTCGAACAGCAAGTTTGAAAATTATTTCGATTATCGGGAGTCGGTTCAATCCCTTTTGAATCCTCAAAATTCCCATCGTTACTTGGCGCTTAAGCGAGGTTGGACGGAAGAAGAGCTGACGCTGTCGATTGAGGGTGCAGCGGATGATCCCGATTTTGAAAAGCGCATGGTGGGTCATTTTGAGATGACCGCCTGCACGGTGCTTGATTCTCCAGGAGCGGCAGTATTACAAAAGGCTGCCCGATTGGCGCTCAAAGCTCATGTTTTGGCGAGTATTGAGGCTGAGGTCCATAAGGCTTTGCGAGAAGTAGCGGATGAGGCTGCCATTCATGTGTTTTCGGAAAATGTCCGAAAGCTTTTGTTAGCTTCCCCTTATGGTTCAAAATCAGTATTGGGTGTCGATCCTGGGATTCGGACGGGTTGTAAAGTCGCCGTCGTGGATGACTCAGGTAAGTATATTGCCAGTACGGTGATTCATTTGAATCACGAAGAGGGGAAAGCCAAAGCCAAAGCTTTGATCCCTGAGGTCGTGAAGACAGGGAGTATTACGGCTATTGCCGTTGGCAATGGCACTGCGGGTCGTGAGACGGAGAGTTTCCTTCGGGAAGCACTGAAGGAAGCGGAGATTTCAATCCCTGTGGTCATGGTCAGTGAAGCAGGCGCTAGTGTTTATAGCGCCAGCGATGTTGCGCGCGAAGAGTTTCCTGATCTTGATCTTACTGTGCGAGGCGCGATTTCCATTGCGCGGCGTCTCCAAGACCCCTTGGCTGAATTAGTCAAAGTGGACCCAAAAAGTATCGGTGTCGGGCAGTATCAACACGATGTTTCTCCGAATGCGTTGAAGCGCAGCTTAACTCACGTTGTAGAATCTTGCGTGAACCAAGTAGGCGTTAATATCAATACTGCTTCTTATCATTTGCTCTCCCATGTTTCTGGGATCGGTCCCTCGCTGGCGAAAGCCCTCGTTGAATATCGTGGGCAGAAGGGTTTATTTCAGTCCAGAGAAGATCTGTTCAAGGTTTCTCGTTTTAGCAAGAAGACTTATGAACAGTCAGCGGGCTTTTTACGAGTGCCTGAGAGCGCAAATCCTTTGGACAATACTGGGGTTCACCCGGAAAATTACCCTAAACTAGAGGCCTTCGCCCAAAAGCTGGGGAAAAGCGTTCAGAGCTTCATTGGCGAGGGTGTAAAGCTCTTAAAGGCAGAGCCCGCTTTTCAGGCCGAGATCGGCGAGTATACTTTTGCCGATATCGTGAAGGAATTGGAGAAGCCAGGGAGAGACCCCCGAGATGAGTTTGTTGTTTTTCAATTTAGAGACGATATTCATGAGGTGAAAGATCTCGTTCCAGGAATGCTCTGTCCCGGTATTGTGACGAACGTCACTAATTTCGGAGCGTTTGTCGATATTGGGGTTCATCAAGACGGGCTGGTTCATATTTCGCAGGTCTGCGATAAGTTCATCAAGGATCCACGCGAAGTCGTGAATCCAGGCGATCATGTGAAGGTCAGAGTTCTTGAAGTGAATGTGGAGAAGAGTCAAATTTCACTTTCGATGAAAAATACCCAAGAGCGTCCGCGACCCGTGATCTCACCAGCTCCTCGAGAGCGTATTCAGATCACTCCGAGCGGGTCTTCCAATCGGCCTCAAATGGGGGTTGCACCCACTCCTTCGGTGGGGGGGCGAGTTCTGGCACCGAACTCCGCATCGAATGCGAATGCAAAAAAAGTGAAGCCGCCTAGGCCAAAAGAGGCGTTCAATAATCCTTTCGGTGGATTGGCTTCATTGCGTAGTAATTTGAAGCCAAAGGGCTAAGAAGGAATGCGAGCCATGACGCCGAATAAATATCATCTTTATGAACTTTCAGTGCAGAGTCCTGATGTTCATGCTGCTTGGTTAGAAGAACTATACAAGGGGCTAACAAAAAAACATGCGCGGCATCTGCGCGAGGATTTTTGCGGGACCTTTAAAACCTCAGTGGAATGGGTGAAGCGAAATCCAAAAAATACAGCGCTTTGCTTAGATTTGGATTCTGAGCCGCTGGATTATGGTCGTGAGAATCACCTTGCCCCGCTGTCGGCGGAGCAAAAGTCTCGAGTCAAAATCCTGCAGAAGGATGTCTTGATTCCTACGAAGACTGAGGTGGACTTAATCAGTGCGGGGAATTTTTCATTTTACATTTTTAAGCAGCGGTCTTTGCTCTTGAAGTATTTTAGCAGCTGTAAGAAATCTCTGAAAACCGGTGGTATGGTAGTCTTAGAGTTAGCCGGTGGCCCGGGTATGATTGCTCCGATGCGAGAGAAAAAAGAGGTCGCACTCAGCAAGACTCAGAAATTTGTTTATACCTGGCATCAAAAGTCATTTGACCCGATTACTCATGATGCGCAATACGCGATTCACTTTAAGCTTCCGAGTGGTCGGGTGATGAAGGATCAATTCGTCTACGATTGGAGACTCTGGACGATTCCCGAAGTGCGAGACGCCCTGAGCGAAGTAGGCTTTAAAAAGACTCTCGTTTACTGGGAAACCGCACACAAGGGTAAGGGAACCGGGGAGTACGTCCACATGGAGCAGGGCGATAATTCCTTCTCGTGGGTCGCCTACGTGATCGGGATTAAATAAAGATCAGTCTGCTTGCCTGCGTCTGGAGTGGGCCCCTATTTTCCGGTGCGCTTTACCATAGGGGTGTAATCTGTTTTTGTTGGCCCGGTATAGACTTGGCGAGGGCGTCCGATCTTGGTGGACGTGTTCTCGTTCATTTCCTTCCAGTGGGCCATCCAGCCCGGAAGTCGGCCG
>CAINWE010000339.1 GCA_903854365.1 Oligoflexia bacterium | reverse complement strand
GGGGCTAAACGAGTTTTGATGGATGCTCTTGAGCTCCTCATGTCTAATCAGTTTTTCAGGGATGTTAGAACGGAAGGGAAGATTGGCTACGTAGCGAGTTTAGGGACTTACTTCAACCGGGGGCAATGTGGGGTTAGCGTGTTAGTGCAGTCCTCCTGGCCAGTGGAGAAAATTGACCAGGTCTGTCTGGATTGGTTAGCCGCGATGCCTCAGCGTCTCTCAGGAGTGTCAGAGGAAAATTTTATTCAGGTGAAAGCCTCCCTGTTGGAGGCGCTTCAAAAGCCAATCTTTACATTTGAGGAGAAGGTGGGAAAGTTTTTTGCTGGAGTCTTTGATCATCGCGAACACTTTGATTGGAACGAAAATGCGATCCGCTTGCTTGAGCAACTCGAGAGAGTTGACTTAGTGAGATTCATTACTCGCAAATTAGACCCAGTTCGCAGTCGACTCCTGTCGGTCTATGCGTTGGGTCAAGCGCAATCCTCCGTGGAGGCGTCGGACGAATCCGAGTCGGCTGATAAGCGCCGGAGAATCCACCACGAGGATGGTGATGCATCAGGCGGTTCTGCCGCTAGTCCTGCGGATCCACGGGTACGAGTCACAACTGCGGGCTTTGCGAGATCGTCTCGCAAATACGAGGTGTCTCGTTTTCGTTGATTTCATGGTGGACAGTGGATTCGGTTGTTTTTGAGGCCTTGAGTAAATAGGGTCTGAGGTAGTCGCGCTCGAAGTCGTTTTTATAATCTCGATACGTGCTGATGCCCCCGAGGAAGTGAAAGCATCGAATCAGAATCCAGGCAAGATCCAGTTGATACGGGAGAAAGCCGGATCGTGCTCCATTCGGGTATAAGTGGTGATTGTTATGCCATTCACCGGCAACATAGCCTGGCCAGAGCTGATTGACTGAAAGGTCTTCGCGATTAAAGTCAATTCCATCCTGACGCCTATCCTTTCCACCCCCATGACCATCAAAATTATAGGTTCGGACGCCGAAAGCCCAAATGACTGAGCAACCAAAAAGCGCAGTGGCTAGAGCATGACCGCCTAGCAGGAAAAATACCCCATACCAAAACGCCCAATTCAGGGCAAAGTGGAGGAACGTCAATAGCGGATGACAGAGAGTGCCCCACTTTTGATATTGTAGGTAGGTATTAAAGTGGACCCCTGACTTGTCAATGAGGCGGGTGAGTCGCTGATATTCTCCTTCAGAGAGATCTCGACGGATCGCCTGATGATTCACATCTGCCAGGAAGCAGTAAAGCCAGCCCGCATGAACGTTGTATGGATCGCCTGGTTGTTCCGATAGGAGATGGTGTACGTGGTGCGAGATCACGTAAATCTCTTCTGGAATGTTTTTGATCACTAAGTTTCGACCAATCAATCTCCAAAATGAGTTCTTGAAAGTGAACGCATGGTGGGTCGAGTAGCGATGAAGGTAAAATGTGCCGTAGGTGCCAAGAATGACCATGCTGTAAGTCATTCCGATAAGTAGAAGCGGAAAACTGAAAAAATATTTTAAAAATATAACAAATGGGATGACGAGGGAGAGATTGGCAGTCCAATAAAATAAAGAGAGCCAGTTTTTTCTGGATTGGAACGGGTTCAGTCGGCTCGCAAATTCAGTCAGAATTTCTTTGTTGGACGGAATGTAGAGCCTTCCATGGCGACTGAATCCATACTTCGGGGGCTCAAGAACTCTTTCTAGGTACGACATGGGCGATGATTCCTTCCTCGATGCGAGACTATATTACATTCTGAGAGCTTGATCATGTCCTGAATCGGTGAGTTCGTCCAACCTAATTAACTGGAGAGGACTCGGCGATTAAAGTTATTAAATTTAATTCTAGGTGGATTGATTATTACCTGACTATTTAGTTGCATTATTTTATATGCCTCGTTATAACAGAAAAGACTGTGGGATAGGTTGCACGCGACATACCCACTATCGAACTAAAAGAAAGATAGATAGAACAGGTCTTACCTATGAATTCGAATTTTGAAACCCAAGCTGAACTCCTGACTCAGAAGCAAGAACAAAGCCTAGCACAGGAAGATAATCTCGCGACGTTTTTAAAAGATTTAGGTGCCGTGCTTGAAATCTTTAAATATGATTTGAGTGATTTCGAGGGGGAAGCTGCGCAGCAGATGCTCTTGGAGCTCCAAACTTTCAAGGCGAAGTTGTCCCCTGAAAAGCTTTTGCTGCTTCGGGGTGCCTTGAGCTGGGCAGTGGATACTCAAAACACTCAGGTGATTACGGATTTCTTAAGGCAGTTTTCTCCTGCCTCCTTACCAGTCGAGCAGCGGATTCAGCAGGTGAGTGCCTGGCAATCTCGACAAGTCGCTTTGAACTGAGAAGTTAGCTTGAGGTGGCGCGCAGCTCTCTGTATTTTCTTGAAGCTTGGGTTGGCTCACGCTGAGGAGGTGCGTTTTAAGGCCTTTATCTCATCAGTGCCCCCGGAGTCTTTGTATCCTTTTCATAACTCAGACGGCATTACTTCGAATCATCTCAATCAGATTTTTGAAACTTTGGTGGCCGTCGACAATGACGGGAGGCTAGCTCCTCTCCTCGCAACGAGCTGGAAATGGGCGGATGATTCGACACTGGAGGTCAAGCTCCGGGAAGGGGTGAAGTTTCATAACGGGGAGCCGTTTGATAGCAGAGCCGTCAAGTTTACCTTCGATATTTTTGTGGACCCACGACATCCAGTAAAAAATCGGCAGTATGCTGAATCGATCGCTGCGGTCGAGGTGGTAGATCGTTACACGGTTCGCTTTAAGACTCGAGAGAAGGATAGCTTTTTGATCGATCGCCTGGCTACGGTCGGGCACATCATACCCCCTGAGTATTTCGGCCGAGTGGGAGAAAAAGAGTTCTCTCAAAAGCCAATCGGAACTGGACCCTTTCAGTTTGAGTCATCTGACTTTAAGACAAAAATGACCCTGCGGAAAAATCAGAACTATTGGGGAGGCACGTCCGATCTGGATGTCCTGGAGTTGGACTATTTGCCTGATTACAACGCAGCTGTTTCCCTCTTTAAGCAGGGAAAGTTGAATTTTATTTCACATGTGCCTGGAGTGCATACCAAGTCGCTTATGGGTATCCAGGGCGTTTCTTTAGCTAAGAAGCTCAGTTTTCACTCTCTCATGATGATTGTGAATTCTATGAAGGCCAATTCC
>CAINWE010000338.1 GCA_903854365.1 Oligoflexia bacterium | reverse complement strand
TGGTTACACTCTTTTGTTTGGGACTAACAGCACTAATGCAGCCCTTAAAAGTTTAGTAAAAAATCTTCCCTATAACCAAGATACCGCCTTCACACCAATCGGCTACTTTGGTTCGGTGCCTCTGATTGTTGCTATCAATAATGATGTACCAGCTAAATCTCTAAATGGATTTGTCTCGCTCGCAAAAGCAGATCCAGGGAAAATGACCTTTGCTTACGCAAGCACCTCTCAACGTGTTTCCTCGGAAATGCTAGCCAGCGCGACCGATATTAAAATGACTGGCGTTTCTTATAAAAGTGGTCCTAACGCTATGACTGATCTAATCGGTGGCCAAGTAAATATGTTCACTGCAGACTTTGCAGTTACTTTGCCACAAGTGCAAGCAGGAAAAATTCGCGGTCTTGCAGTGACTTCGCTTAAGCGCTCCCCCGCCATTCCTGAGTTACCAACGGTAAATGAGGCCCTTGGCATCAAGGGTTATGAACTAATTGCCTTCTTCGCGGCGTTTGGTCCTGCAGGCATGCCAAAAGATACCGTTATCAAACTCAATAAGGCAATTAATGATGCCGCTAAATCTAAAGATTTAGTTGAAAAATTTTTGGCTATGGGTTTTGAATCTCAGCCCGGCACTCCGGAGGCTCTCGGTCAAAAAATTAAGCTAGAAACAGTCAAATGGGCAAAGGCTATTAAAGAAGCAGGAATGCAACCAGAGTAACAATTAATTTACTTTAATCTATATCAATTTCCATTGCCAAGAGCCAATATGAAAGGCTCTTGCCATGGGAATCCAGATTTAAAGATAGATTAACTCCGCCATCTAAAACATCATCGATCACAAAATTGAGAGCCTTTAGATTTTCTAGCTCGTAACGCTTTACAGCGCTAGGCTTTCGAAAACTAAAATGGTCTTTCACCCTTTCTGCAGTCAACTCTCTTAAAAGAATAGGAAAGTCTTCTACTCGATACGCAATCACACTAATATTCGAGCGATTGCCTTTATCTCCAGTTCTAGCATGAGCAAGTTGATATAAAGGAATTTTTTTAACCATCACACTAATGCCTTGGTATCAAAAAATTCATAGGAAGCGTGTATTAAATCTCGGGGAATAAAACAGACTAAGGTATTCAAGCGAGGTTTCAAGCTAGTTCGCACTCCACCTCCTCCTGCAGGGCCACAGGTATACAGTGCTGTCACTTCACGACATACTCTCATAGCTTGATGTTTATCCTGATTAGCAGTTGATACTCTCAAACGGATATCCTCAAAGCCCATGGATGACTTAAATTGCGGACCCTTTCCAGAATCACTAGAAAATACACTTGAAGAGCCGATGTAATCAATGCGAAGAACTAAATCATTTAAACGCTCACGGATAATTTGTGCAGCGAGTTGTGCTCTCTCATACGCGTGAAACCCAGCATAAGAAATTTCAGCCTCAGATAACCAGCCACCATTAATACAAATATTAGCCTTCAAAGTACCTGGCTTATGATGACCTATCACACCCGTTAATTCAACCCTATCACCCCCCAAATCATGTAGCTCAACTCGAGAGATATCAGCAACTACGTCTGGAGTAAGGTACTGTGCTGGATCATGAATTTCATATAAAAGTTGCTCAGTCACCGTCATACGACTCACTAGTCCACCAGTATTAGATGGCTTTGTAATACACATTTTTCCTTGAGCGTTAAATTCTACAATTGGAAATCCAACTTGAGCTAAGTGAGGGACATCTTTTACTCCAGGGTCCGCAAAGTAACCACCTGTTATCTGAGCCCCACACTCTAAAAGATGTCCAGCAATGGTGGCAGCTGCCACAAAATTCCAATCGTCCCATTCTTTTTTAAAATGCGCCATCAGAGGACCTACTGTCAGAGCTGGATCTGCCACACGACCGGTGATAACAACTTGCGCCCCAGCATGTAATGCCTGCGCAATCTCCTGGCCTCCTAAATACACATTTGCACTAACCAGAGTACTTTGTGTCAATGTTTCTCGGTCTGATGAAGAGAGGAAAGACTCTAGCTGGGAATGAAACTTAGGTGCAGATACATCATCTCCCTTGACGATGGCAATCTTAATATTTTGCAAACCTTTTTCTTGAGCAAGTTTGGCAATGAAGCGTGCAGCACCCTCAGGATTAGCGGCGCCAAAATTTCCGACAATAGGGATTCCGCCTTTAATACAATCTACTAAAATAGGTTCAAGCATTTCCAAAAGGAGAGGCTCATAACCTAAAGCGGGATTCTGATGGCGCTCTAGTTGCGCAAGCGCTAAAGTTCTCTCAGCTAAACTCTCAAAAATTAAACAGGCTGGTCCACCAGATCTCAACAGCTCATCTACTAGTGGCCTGGCAACATCTGTACGATCGCCAGAAAAACCTGCAGCACAGGCAATACGATAAATATTAGTCACAATGAATAATGGGTAATTTATTGCTGCCCGCGATACGGAGAGTCTTGAAAGCCATTCGATCTATACGTTAGTACCAAGGTATCCCGGTAACCGTAATCGCCAAGAGGCTGAATCGGGGTAGATTCATGAATCATCCGCTCATCATTCATGAGTAAGAGAGACCAAGGTTGGGTTAAGGTAAAGCGTAATCCAGCAGAGCCACTAGCATCAAATATTCTGGTTTCTCCACCCTTAATACCCACGCGGTCTAATAAAAATACTGCAACAAAATCCACGCCATCGCGGTGTGCACCTTCTGGTGTTGGTCGACCAATACCATCGGTAGTATCAATCCGAAATTGATGCGCCTCAACAAACCAGGTAGTTACTGGTTTTGAACCACTCAAGACTTGAGCAAGCCCTATCAACACAGATTGCCAGGCTGGATCATTCAATAAAGTAGCTTGAACAGGTTCAAACCAACGCTCGATTCCACCATGCAGAGCGTTGTAATCAACTGACTGCCAGTGTGCGCGATGAGGTACTAAATTCAGATGCTCACCTTTAATCTCATAACTAGCATGACGACGAAAACGGTA
>CAINWE010000337.1 GCA_903854365.1 Oligoflexia bacterium | reverse complement strand
GCGGGAACTTGGCTCTATTTTCAAGCACTCAACCAAATCGAAAAATTCCATTTAGAACCGAGCCATGAACTCAGCCTGAGAAGGTACATTAACAGAACTTTTCTCAAAGCGCATTTCGGTCAAGCCGTCGACCTAGGTACGCCGATGACTCTTGTACCCCAGAGCCAGGTGCAGGCAGTCTGCTTGACCTCGATGGAACTCAAGACCGGCGCACTGATGGCGCTCGCATTCGATTTGGGTACTTTTTTGGCAAAAGACAATCAACTCCCGAAGAGCGCAGGCACGGATTTCGCCCGAAAATTTGGCATTGCCCTGCAGATGTTTGATGACATCGGAAATTTCTACAGCGCCCCGCCAAAAGGGAAGGAGGATATCCGAAACGGTAGGCCTTCCTTTATTTGGTCGGTCGCCGCCCAAATCGCAAGCGCAGAAGACTATCGACGTTTTGTCCATGCAGCTCAAATGCTTCCAGACGAAAGCTGGATCTGTTCCTGGACCGAACTCTTTCATATGAAGATTGAATCTAAGACCCGGGCTTCCCAATACCTTTGGCATATTGTCGAGACCAGCCCCTTTCAGGCAGACCTTCGGGATCGAATCGAGGGCATGTCCATCAGACTGGAGAATTCTTATGTCTAAAAAATTACGCGCAGCCGTCATCGGGAGCGGCTTTGGAGGATTGGCTGCTGCCATACGACTTCAAAGTACGGGCTTTCAAACCTCGCTCTTCGAGAAAAAAGATCAACCGGGTGGGCGAGCCTCCGTTTTTCGAGATCAAGGATTCACCTTTGATGCCGGACCTACAGTGATCACTGCTCCTCACTGCCTCGAAGAACTCTTTGCCCTCTCCGGCCGCAAACTCTCGGACTACGTCGAGCTGATGCCGGTTGAACCCTTTTATCAACTTTGCTGGGATGATGGGTATCGATTCAACTATAATGGCAGCCTCGAAAGTACCCTGGCCCAAATTCAAGCGAGGTCTCCGCAGGACGTGAAGGGGTACCAAGAATTTCTCCAGTACTCCAAGCAAGTCTTTGATGCTGGATATACCGAGTTAGTGCACGTGCCTTTCCTCGATTTCCGATCTATGCTCAAGGCAGCACCCGATCTTCTCAGACTCAAAGCTTACCGATCGGTCTATTCTCAAGTCAGTCGCTACATCCGAGATCCAAAACTTCGGGAGGCATTTAGTTTTCACTCTTTACTCGTTGGAGGGAACCCATTTGAAACCTCCTCCATTTATACGCTCATCCACTACCTGGAACGCAACTGGGGGGTTTTCTTTCCAAAGGGTGGAACCGGAGCACTCATAGCTGCGCTGGTCCGACTTTTCCAGGAACTCGGAGGAACAATCCACCTCAATGCACCCGTGGAAGAAATTCGAGAAAACGAAAATCGAATCGAAGGATTAAAAGTCGGCGGGCAAAATGAGGATTTCGATCTCGTCGTGAGCAACGCAGATGTGATGCATACCTATTCAAAACTTTTAGCCAAAACCGCTCAGGGTACAAAAATGGCTAAAAATCTGGCTAAAAAGCGTTGGAGCATGTCGCTTTTTCTCATCTACTTTGGAACTAAGCGGAAGTATGAAAACATCGCCCACCATTCGGTTCTTTTTGGTCCGAGATACCAGGGGCTACTCAAGGATATTTTCCACCGCGGCAATCTTGCGGGCGATATGTCCCTGTATCTACACGCCCCCACTGTGAGCGATCCCTCCTTAGCACCTCCCGGACATGAGGCTTTTTACGTCCTCTCTCCCGTACCGCACCTCGGACTCTCTGAGAAGGCAGGAGGGATCGATTGGACGACGGAGGGACCGCGCTATGCCCAACGGATTTTAGAAAGATTAGAAATGACTCTTTTGCCCAATCTTAGAGCCGAAATCGTCACTCAAAGAATTTTCACTCCAGACGACTTCAAGGATCAACTCAATGCCCACTGGGGCTCTGCGTTCTCGCTCGAACCGATCCTCAGACAAAGTGCCTACTTTCGAACGCATAATCGAGACCCAAAAATTGCGGGCCTCTATTTTGTGGGTGCAGGGACTCATCCCGGAGCAGGTGTGCCAGGGGTAGTGAACTCTGCCAAAGCGACCCTCGACGTCATCCACGCTGACTTGAAGCAGGGAGTCTTTGAGGGTTCACCCGTTTTCATTCAAGAAGTCGCCCCACGGGGTGCCGTGTGAACCCGACGCAACTGCACAATCAGTCCCAGGAAATCTTGGAAAAGGGGTCAAAAAGTTTCAGTTTTGCCACTTTGATTTTCTCTAAAGAAACGCGAGAGAGCGCCTATTTTCTCTACCATTGGTGTCGTCATTGCGACGACGTCACCGATGGTTCCACTTTAGGGTGGAATCAAAATCCGACCGGACTGAACTCTGAACGCGTGGATTTCCTAAAGGAAATGACTCACCTTGCCCTGCAAGATCCTCACGCTCCCGTGGACGCCCCTTTTTCAGCTTTTGCTCATGTTGCGCGAAAACACACCATTCCCGCTCTCTATGCCGAGGACCTCCTCAATGGCATGCACCACGACGCTCAGAACCAAAAAATTCGAACCCGAAATGACTTAATCACCTATTGCTACCAGGTGGCCGGGACAGTCGGTTTGATGATGTGCCACGTGATGGGC
>CAINWE010000336.1 GCA_903854365.1 Oligoflexia bacterium | reverse complement strand
CGTGTAGCTTCAATGTATCGGTCGCCCCATGAATATCGACTCCAGCTTTTCTGAGGTAGATGACCATTGTCTTATAGTCCTTCCACCCGCCCATGCTCATCACTTTGACCGCCGGGACGCCTTTACTCAAAAGTAGCGTTGCCCACGACGCTCGGAGGTCATGGAAACGAATCACAGGAAGCCCGATGCT
The DNA here is from genome assembly GCA_903854365.1 of Oligoflexia bacterium. GTDB lineage: Bacteria > Bdellovibrionota > UBA1018 > UBA1018 > UBA1018 > CAINWE01. Next base: position 1,561 of record CAINWE010000336.1, on the reverse strand, counting down.
GATCAAAAACATTTTGAGAGCTCGTGCTTGTTCTCCTTTACTCCACTTTGTCGCTCTCGGTAGGACGAATGGAAGATCGCCCGTTTTCAGAAATAGCTCCCGAAGAAAGACAAGGCACTCATCGTTGATCGGAACGATTCGGTCGTCACCGGATTTAGTGCATTTGAAGCCGTCCTTATTGTTCCAAGAGGAGTCAACCAATATCTGACGTGTATCAAATGTAACTTTATCCTTCGTCAACGCATAAAGCTCACCGTTTCTCATCCCTGTGTGTAGAGCTAAAAACCAGTGAGGATACCATTCACTACCAAGCTCATGAGCACGTCTGAGAAGAAACCGGGCCTGCTCCTCAGTTAACACTTTCTTAATCTTGAGGCCCTCCTGAAATTTCATCGTAGGCGTTGGATTTCGAATCATGAGATTACGTTCGGTAGCGAACAGAAACACCCCGCGAATCATTTTAAGGAGATTTTTACGGTGGCTGGCTGATTTACCTTCAGCTCCTTGAATAATAACTCGAATATCGTCGGTCGAGATATTGTCGATTGTCCGAGATCCCCAAGCCTTCAAAGTGTAGGCATTTAGGCATAATTCAGCGCAGCTAATAGTCTTTTCAGTTAAGCCCCTATTTCGACAATGGGTAATATACTCCTTTAAGAACTGACTCCACGTTGGCATCACCGATCGGTGAATCTTCCTTTCGACTTGGACTACAAGTTCAGTAAATACCCGAGTGGCTTCAGCTTTACTCTTAATGCCCTTACGGGCAGCTCTGACAGGTATCCTGGTTATTGGATGCCTCTTGTAAAAGGAAACCTCGTAGGTTTCGTCTGATTCATTGAATTTAATTGCCATAAGTTACTCCTCTGGGTTGAGACTTGAGGAGTTTCTTTAGATCACTTTCGAGAAATCGGTTTCTGCGTCCAAACTTGTAATAACGTAGCTTTCCATTACTGCATTCTTTAAGTAGGCATTTTGGACTAATTGCTAGAAAAGCCGCTGCCTCGGAAGTGGTTAACCATTTATCCGAATCTAAATTTTCAAAGATCGTCGAAGTCGCCACATTACCGGAAACCGCATCGACCTTCAATCCTCTTTCCTCAAGGCGCTCGGCCAATTCAGCGAGGCTTTTTATAGCAACTGCAATAATTGACTTAATTTCCTCGTTCTTCATACTGTATCCATTCCTCTAAGCCAGCACCAGAGATGCCTACGCTTGCCCGGTAATTTATTACATAGATTATAGGTAATCAATGAAGTTCGTTTGACAGATTTAGTCAAAAATGGGTTGATTTGGCTCATGGGCCCGAGGGTACGCACTAATATTTTTGGATTATAGTGCGGTTTTCGCCGAAAGTTTTTTTGTTGCCAAAAGGCACACAATAGGCTATTTTAACCATATGAGCTTCCATTGGAAACCTGAAAAAAACGAGTGGCTTATAGAAAATAGAGGCATTTGTTTTGAGGAAATCGAGGAAGCCATTCGAGATAGAGGCTTTCGGGGTATTGAGGCATATGTTGGAACTAAAAGGATTCATCGGGGTCAGGTGATCATTATTTT
>CAINWE010000335.1 GCA_903854365.1 Oligoflexia bacterium | reverse complement strand
GCCCTTGCCGTAATCGGAAAGGACCAATGACCGCGACATCTGCATTTGGCGCTCGAGTGCTGGCAAGAGCTGCGCTTCAAGGGTCTTTGGAAATTGATATTTTGCAGGCGGGTCCCAGTCAATCCGGGCGATTTGCTGCTTTCTCGCAACCAGTCGGGCCTTAATTGTGGTTTTCACTTCAGGATGCCGAAGGGGAAGCACTGAAATATTCTTACGATCAAACAGCCTCAATAGCTGCTCAGCACCCTCGTCAAATCCTAAAAACGGAAAGCAATCCGCTGTCGCTCCCAGCGTAGCCAGATTAGAAACGACATTTCCAGCTCCGCCCAAGCGGAACAACTCTTCACTCACGGCGACGACTGGAATGGGAGCCTCCGGACTTATTCGGCGCACATCACCGATGATATACCGATCCAGCATATAATCACCGATGACCATCACTCGCGTCTTAGAGAGCTCTGCAGTAAATTTTCTTTCGACTCTTTCGAGGAGGTTCAGCATTTCTCACCGTCTTTCCCAAAAAATCTGGCCAAACCTTTGGCCAAAAAACCTGTGTGTATGTGCCTACGTTTGAATGATGGGACGTCCCTGTAAATATACTGCTTCCCAGGGAATAGACAAGCGGAACTACGCAGCTTCTCTAGACCTGAGGTCCATCCGGGATTTGGCTCTATACACAACCCCATCACCCAGGTTATCGTCCCCAATTATGATCAACTACAAATCCATTTGGCAGGATACCCTCAAAGACGCACAGCAAGCCCTCCAATCCTTCATGGACGCCCCGACGACGCTAGAACAACTCGAGCGAATCTCGACTGAAATCGTCCAGGTTTATCAACGAGGTGGGTCCGTTTTTAGCTGCGGCAACGGCGGCTCGCATTGTGACGCAATGCACTTTGCCGAAGAACTCACCGGGCGTTATCGCAAAGACCGAGCTCCGCTGGGCGCCCTCGCTTTAGGCGACCCGAGCCATGTCACTTGCGTGAGCAACGACTACGGTTTTGACCAAATCTTTGCGCGCCAACTCAAGGGACTCGCACGACCCAACGACCTCCTGCTCGTGATCTCCACCAGCGGAAACTCAAAAAACCTCATCCACGCCGTAGAGGCAGCCAAGACGATCCCCATTCGATCCATCGCCCTCTTAGGGCGCAACGGAGGCGCCCTGCGCGAGATGTGTGATCATTACGTCATCGCCCCCGGCTCGACGAGTGATCGCATTCAGGAGATCCACATTAAGATCATTCACACTCTCGTGGAAATTGCGGAGCGAGCCGTGTTTCCAGAGAACTACCGATAGTCGATCTACTCAGCCTAGCGCCGCCCAATTGCAGGCCCGCGATTTTCTGATTGTACGATCAAAGATTAATGAATACGATTTTATTTATTATGATGATCATACTAGGGTCTACGGGTGGACTAGGAAAAGGGCTTTTAGAACAGGCCCAAAGTGAATCTTCTTTGAACTCTTGGAAGTGTGGAGCAGTCCAGGGAGCGTCCAAAAAAGATGTGGATCTCACTGACGAATCAAGCATCACCCACTTTGTCAAAACCCTAGAGAGCACCCTCCAGCCAGGGGAGCCCATCAAGATCATCAATGCCACGGGCGTCTCCCTCAACGGAATGCTCCACAAATTGAGCACCCCCGATTTTGAGCACACCCTCAAAACCAATGTCACCGGAAACTTCCTGCTCCTGAAACATCTCCAGCCCTTGCTGCGAGAGCGCCGAGGCTCTTCGATCGTGATCCTCTCTTCTGTGGTCGGAGAAATCGGGGTCGTGGGCACGATTGCCTATGCCAGCTCAAAAAGCGCACTACGGGGCCTGTGTCGAGTCTCAGCCAAAGAATTGGCTAAACTCGGCGTGACGGTCAATCTCATTGAACTTGGATATTTTGAGGCGGGTATGATTCACCAGGTACCCGAAAATCATCAAGAAAATTTAAAAAATGAAATTCCACTGCGTCGTTTCGGCAAAGTCAGCGAGCTCTTCGAAGCCTGCCAATTCGCCTTAAACTGCAACTACCTGACCGGCTCCTTCGTGAAACTCAATGGCGGCCTAGCCTAATCACGAGGATGACAAAAATCACGAGACAGATCGACGGCGGAGACGGCCCTCATCGATTCGGCGGAGGCCCCGTGCTCTTTCTCCTCCCCCATCAAGATGATGAGGTCGGGATTGCTCCGGCAATCCATCAAGAACGAGCAGCAGGTCAAACTCCATTCTGCGTATTTTTGACCGACGGCGGAGGAAATCGATCCAACCCTTTACAAAGAAACCGAGAAAGTACTGGTGCCCTCAAGGCACTCGGAATTCCAAAAGAGCAACTCTGGTTTGTCGGAACAGAAAAACAAATCCCGGATGGTCGGCTCATCGAAAAAATCCCTTTTCTGAGATCGATCATTCGAGAACGCTTCGGCACTACTCCCTTTAAAAAAATCTACGTTCCCGCCTTCGAAGGTGGCCACCCGGATCATGATGCAGCAAATTTCTTAGCAGCCCTACTCGCACTCGACTGGAAACTCACCGATGCTCCATGGGAATTCTCCCTCTATCACGCCTTCAAAGCTCCACGCCCCTTTTTTAGGGTCTTCGACCTCTTTCCCAACGGAACACCTCAGCGCAGAGTCAACTTTGGATTTTTTCAAGGACTCAAATTCTTTTTTCTGATTCGATTTTACCCTTCGCAGTGGAAGACCTGGCTAGGACTTTCCCCCCAGATCGCGTATCGATTTTTATTCCACAGGTCGATTTTGATTCAACCCTTGAGGACCCAGAGACTCAGCAGCCGCCCCCATCCCGGCCCGCTCCTCTATGAACGCATGGGGAGAATGCGATACGAAGAGTTTCAGCACTCGAGCAGCGAATTACAAATCATCTGAATCAATCCACATGAGATGCCAGTCCCGCTCTTGAAGCATTGCTTCCCAACTGATGTGATTTTTGAGACGATTCAAAATCAATTTAAAACGAACCGGAGTCGGTAAAAAACCAAAGCTAAACAAGCGGTGTCGAGCGGTCTGAAATCGAGACATCATCGTGACCAAAACCTCAGCCCAACCCCCGGTCTCCTTCGAGCCCAAATGACGCAGCAGTACGGACAAACTGATTTCATGTCCAGGCAGAACCATCCAATCCAAAATAGCCAGGGATGGAACCCCCTGCAAAACGCTCAGGCGCGTGATCGCAAGCCCGACCCATTCCTGATGGTAACTGACCCGATGGCACCGGTAGTGACACTCAGGAGCGCCCAATCGCCATCGAAGAAAATCCGGACTTTTCTTTAAATAGTTTTTTTGAGTGCTTGCCCAACTCTGAAAAAAGGCGGGATAGCCTTCTAAAGCCAGAAACTGCGAAACATCCAGCGAATCAACCTCATAACCGCTTGGCGCACTTTGCATCCAAGCCGTGACTGCCCCGTAAAAAGTAAGGATCGGATTCAGGAGGGGCGCGAGCCATCCTAGGCCCCGCCCTTTCAGCAAAGCATTCGAGCGCAAAACTTTGATCGAGAGCGGCAGCTCAAAGGCAACTCTCCAACCCACCTTCAAATGACCCGGCAGTACTGCAGGTCGCACCGGATACCCCGACACCCAGTCGACATCGCTCAGGGCCATCTGATCCAACGCGTACCGTCCCAACTGCGTAAAAACACCCCGACCTCGAGCCTCAGAATGGGTCATCACATCGCACACCATGCCCACAGTGACATCAACTCCCCCAATACAATAACCGTAGGGAATGGCTGCATAGTAACCCACTAATTTTTTCTGATCCCAAGCGACATACTCATAGGACGTGGGAGATGAAGGAAACGTCGTAAATTTCCATCGGTAGTGCTCGATGCCCGCCACCGAGGTCCCTACGTGTTCCGGAAAAGCATCCAAAAAAAGCCCTCGCCGCTCAGGCAGACTCGAACCACGAGCAAAGCCTTCCATTCTTAAGCTCACAATAACACTCCCCGGCTCTTCATCAAATAGAGGGGCATGAGGAATCGCGT
>CAINWE010000334.1 GCA_903854365.1 Oligoflexia bacterium | reverse complement strand
GACTTTCAAGCTCAAAGTAAACGCGAGGCTGCAGCTGATCACCTGAGCGCTGGGGCGTGGGGGTCGCTTGTGCCAAAAGTATCGCTTTTTGCGATCGATCAGTTTTATGGCTACGGGGGAAACTTTAGTCCTCTGGTTTTACCCACTCAAGGGATGCAAAACGCCTATAGTTTTGGACTCAGAGTGAGTTGGAACCTGTTTGACGGGGGGGGGTCGATTGCTCGAAAGGTTCAAGCGGATGCGCAAGCCAAACTCAAAACCGAGTGGACCTTTAAGATGCGGATGGATGCGGTGACCGATTTTGAAACGACGAAACGTCGTTATTTTTATCAAGTCCATTTGTTTAAGGCACGCCAAAGATCCGTAGAGCAATCTGAGGAAAGTGTTCGATTAGCCGGGATCTCCGTGAAGGCAGGCACAAAAACTCATTCTGAGTTCTTGGATGCGGAGCGAGATTTGTTCCGAGCTCGCGCAGGTGTCATTCATGCTCAGATTGGAGCCGCGGAGGCGTTATCGAGCCTTGATTTGGTGATGGGGCATTCGATTTTGAATGACGCTAAAGACGAGTCAAAGTTTAAGAATATGTTAAAATGATGGGTTAGTCGGTGAGTCGCTCGGGTCGATTTAAAGGTTTGAGTCCGTGGGCGGCTCGCGCTTCGTCGCAACGTTTGTTGGGTTTGCCGTCTGTATAGGATGCTTGAAACCGTCGGCAAGGGGTGGAACGGTTAGTGTAGATCGCACAGCTGACACATTTGCCGACCTTGCCTTGCAGCGCGACACAGCGATTGCCGTTTTTTTCTTGTGTTCCCTTCATCCCTCTTTTGAAATCGTTGATGTCCTCAGTCAACTTGATGGGTACTTGGTGTTCCGAATTTTTCTCTGCTTCTCGCCAATAAAATTCAACTCGAAAATACGAGCAACAAGCACCGCATTTGACGCACGGATTCGTGTCCATTGAGTTCTCCCCCCTGCCGTACAATTTTATTCTAAAAATAATTATTTAAAAGATGTTTTGAATGGGTTTTTTTTGGCTACTAAACTCCGGTGTCGACTGAATACGGCTTGGGTTTTGCAGTTCTTATTGGATGGAGGTTTTTTTATGAGACCAAAAAAAAAGAAACAGTCTAATATTATGCCCGCACACTCGAGTGCCCCTGCGCAGAGGCCTCGCCTGGGGGTATCCCATCGGGCTGTGCGTGAGAGAAGAGGACCTCAGGGAGCTTATGGGGTTTTGGGGCGAGCGGTTCGTTGGATCCAAAATTTCGTTGCACGGTCGGTTTCTGGTCGGTAAAAATCTCCGGACTCAAGTTCCGGAGATCATAGTGGGTCCATGAGTGGGTCCATGAGCGGGGCAGTGAGTAGGCCAGGGAGGGATGGATTCGGGAGGAAGCGCTTAGGCAGCGCTCTGCTTTCTGTCTCGATCTTGAGATGGGAGCTTGGGGACTTTTCCAAAGTGGGCAGCAACTCCAACTCCTCCTCCCAGAAACGCAAACAGTGTGCCTAAGAGGAGTGCGCTGAAAAGGGTCCAACCGGCGATGGAAACTATGCTAGCAGTAGCATTTCCGGCCGTTTTGAGAGCCTCCCCTGTTGATCCCATGAGTTGGTTGATTTTCGCATCAGCTTCCTTTGCGCTGAGTCCTGTTTGTTGCGCCAGATAGTCTCTCGCGCCCGTGCGATTGCCACTCATGAGGCGGGAGGTGAGTTCGCTGGCGACTTGGTCTGGGGGGGATTTGAGCGGTATTTTTCCGAGTGTCGTTCGAATTGCCTCCTGCACGATGGGGTTCTTACTTACTGTTCCGACGGATTGACTCAGTGTGCTCATAGCTCCGCTGATCCCTCGGCTGATCAATCCCAGAGTCATTCCGATTTGGGAGAGGCACAGCGCGAAGAAAAGTGCAGAAATGACAATGCCTTGAATTTGTCCTATTCGCACCGAGATTGGACCTGACAGTCGACCTGCCACGTAGCCTCCCGAGTAGAGGGATAGGAGAGTCGACAGAATGAGCCAGAGAGCTGAGCCCGAGGCAAGTCCAACGAATCGGGTGGTGCCTTGGATGACTCCTCTGAGGCTGGATGCACCGAGGGCCACTCCTAAACTCGTAAAAGCCAATTGCGCTAGAAAGGCTACGAGGACCCCGGCGAGTACTCCTCGCCAAGAAATGGGTGAGTCTTCTCGTGAAAATCGGTTGGACGTGGTCTCGAGAGATCGTGGGAGGGTTGAAACAAGACTGGGACGTTCTGGCTCTGGGCGTGCTCGATTGATTTGAATATCCATGTGTTGAGTCTCCTGGTTTGAAGTAGGTTTGACTCTAGGCAAAGCAATTGCCGTACCTATAAAAATTCTTAATGGAAAGTTTATTGCATTACGAGTTTTAACATCAACCACAATTAAACTACGGGAGTACGTGCAATGGCGAGATTAGAACAAGCTAAGCAGGCGTTTGAAAGAGTACTCGAAGATGTTGCTCCACTTGAGCCGAGTGAGACCCCTCGAGCGGCTCGTATTGTTCACGCAATCGAGGAGCGCTCAGCTCAAATTCCACCTATTGGTTTTATGGGCCTCGCTGTAGGAAGTATGATCCTTTCCGCAGCCCTTGAGGTTTTCTCGAAAAAAAAAGAGTATGGAAACTTTGTTGGTCTTTGGGCTCCGAGCTTCTTAATGATGGGTATTTATAATAAGTTAGTGCAGATGCAATCGTCCGAGCACGAACATTCACAGGTCAAAAAAGTGGCTTAACCTGAGGCGAGTTGGCTGGGTTAATTTGAGGGGGGGAGTTGCTCTTTGGAAGGCGCTGGCTAATTCAGGGTTGAAATGATAGAGCGAAAAAATGAAATATCTTTCAATTTTAGTCGGGGCCAGCGTCAGTGGAATCGTAGTGTGTTTCGTGATGACGATATACACGTCGGTTCAAGAGAGTCGCGTTAAGAACTCCCCTCCGCCATTTACTATTCCAACGCCAGCGATGGAGTCGCATTAGAGCCCCATTTGTTCGAACCATTTCTCGGCCCAAAGGTAGAGGAGATAGGGGTTCTCGGGGTCGTCGCTGAGTTCGAGCGGTTCCCCGGGCCTCTGCTGCAGTCGCAGGGAAGCCTGTCTCCCGTTTTTGCTCTGCCAAAATGGGTTCGTTTTTTTGACAAACTCAGAGTCGAGAAGCAGGCTTCGTTCTGCTGCCAGCGTACCGATCGGTTCGTGGGCGTTGAATCGGGTCTGAGTTGCGCGAAGGATGTCTTTCGGTTCGTAGAGTTCGAGGTACAGGTAGGTCGAATAGACGCACGCCTGAAGATAATTTCTATAGATCCGTTTCCGCGTGCTCTCGGCGTGCTTCAGAGACTCCCTCAAAGGGTGGACGGTTGCTCCTCGGTCGTAGGTGACGCCGCAGAGATGAAACAGGGAGTTGAGGGGATAGTCGATTTCATCACTGAGAGCCATGTCCAGGGTGATTACTAAACTTTCAGCAAAGTTCAGGTAGCGCCGCATGGCCCCTGGTTTTTTGGGGGCGTTGGGGAGGAGATGCCAAAGAATCCTGTGATTTTGTTCGTGAAATAAATTGGAGATGAGACTTCGGAGTTGTGAAAGGTAAGCTTTGTTTTGTCGCTGTCTCGGGTCAGTGGCGGCCCAAATGTATTCTGCGCTGATCGGGCTATATTCGATGATGGGCTCTAAAAGCGCCAGCGAACCTAAGCTTCTAGGGCTCGAGTTCATGCTGGGGCGGTACGCTCCTTGGGATTGAATGAATAAATTTCTACTTCTCACATACAGTCGGCTAAGAGCAAGGAGCTGTGAATCGAAAGGTTGATTCGGAGCTGTCAACGCAGGCGGCGTCGCGGGCGAATGCGCTGCGAGGAGGCGAACGCCCTGGTCGAGGGATTTCTTTGGGGTTCTTAGCCAGGTCTTAGAGAGCTGGGCGGCCCACTCCGAGTGAGTGAGAGGTTTGGAGTAATTGTTGCAAAATGAGTCCCAAATGATTGGGATTCTAGATGCCTTAGGGTATTTGCTTTTCATGGGGGCTCTCTTTTTTCCTGTTTTTTGGCTTCTTGGGTACCTCTTTACTTCCTGGATTCGTATTCTTTGGCAAGATCAAAGTGGAATCAAAGCTGTGGCTCCCAAAGACGGCTCTCAAGAGGAGTCTTCTCGGTTGAAGCCACCTTCCCAGGTTGCTTAGTGACTTGGGCTTAGTTTAAGGCAATTCTGCTTTCGTTGTTGAGCGTGGTGTAAAATCGAACATATCTTTGCATGACACGAGATGGGTATTGTTTGGGTAGTCTTTGCTGCGCTAAGAAGCGTTGGACGTTTCGTGATCCCATGTTGTAAGCGGCTAGATAGAGTTGTCCTCGAAATCCAAATTTTTCTCGCAAGTAGGAGAGGTAAGCTGAACCCAATGCGATATTGACGGCTGGATTTTTGAGCGATTTCGGACCGGTGTACGCAATGTGATATTTTCGAGAAATCCACTCAGCCGTTTGTGGAGTGATCTGCATTAATCCAATTTCGCCAAAGCTCCCGATGACTTCAGGATTGAAGCTGCTTTCGTTTTCAATGACGGCCATCAAAAATACGGGATCAAAGCTGTGCTTTTTGCTTTCGGTCATGATAGCGCTCGCAATTCTTCGGGCGTATTTTTTATATTTAGGTTTTAGCTCTTGTGAGGTCCACCCGTAGATGTGTTGGTCGAGTGCGGCGATGCTTACTGTTTCTTTTACGATGTTTTTCTTAAAAAGTTTTTTGCCGAGGAGTTCTTTTGCTTGTGCGAGTCGGATCGTATCGGAGTTCTCTGTGTAGGCGAGTTGAGAGGAGTTCACATCGAGGCCTTGCTTGAATGCGAGGTGATGATCGGTGGTCTGAGAAGCTCCTACAGTCGGGGTCAGTGCGGTGAGGCAGGTTAGGCAAATTAAAACTACTTTACTTTTTGATGAATTGCTCATGTCTTAGGTAGAAGCAAGTCTTGGGCCCATTTTTGGCTCTGAGCGTAACTTTTTGATATTGAGTCGAAATGTCGGATACGGCTTTTTTGGTTGAGGATGGGCCTTTGCGGAGAGCGCTCACAAAGGCTTTAGGGGTGATAAATGATTAGTCAGGTGCCAAAAAAATCGTTTTAAATTCAATCGATTTGGGTTGTTTATTTTATTTAAAATAAGTGTATTTTAAGCTGGTGTGAGTTGTTATTAAGTTATTTCAGTTTATTTGTTTCATAGCTCTGGGACTGCTTGAGTACGAATTCGAGGGCTCTTTGAGCGAAAAATTCCTGGGTTTGAGTTCGGTTGAGTCCTTCTGGAGCTTGAATGGCGAGGGTTGTAGGGGGTCGACCGGAGGATGCGACGGCGCAATAACAGAGGCCGACGGGCTTTTCTAGGGTGCCGCCACTCGGGCCTGCTATTCCCGTCGTTGAGATTGCCAAAAGTTGTGTGGGGCGGGTGAGTGAGCTCGAAGGGTGCTGAGCCAATGCTGTTTTAAGATGTTCTAAGCCGTTCTGTGCGAGCTCGGCAGCTACTTCAGGTGAAACGGCGCCGTGATCAGAGAGGGTTTGCTTGGAAACTCCGAGCTGAAGTTTTGCCGAGTTGTCGTAGGCGACCCAAGAACCCCAGAATACCTCAGAAGCGCCCGGGACGCGGGTGAGGAGGTGAGCGATGAGCCCTCCGGTACAGGATTCAATGGTACAGAGGATTATTTTTTGAGTTTTGAGTTGTTGAATGATCGAGATGCCCAGTTCGGTCAGGTGAGAGTTCATGAGTATCGCGTCTCCTTCTAGTCTGAGTTGGGTCGTTTGAGCCGGACGATTTTTGTTTGATTTCAGATTTTATCAGTGCGATCGTCTGGGACCCATGGAAGAAATCAAATCAAAGCAAGCCTTACAAGATCTTTATGCTCCTCAGAGTGAATGTTTTGGGTGTGGTCCGTCTAATGCCCAGGGCCTTCGCGTTAAAAGTGTGGTGCAAGGTGATGAGGTAGTTGCGGATTGGCAACCGATGCATCATCACGAGGCGTTCCCGGGTGTGTTGAATGGTGGAATTATTGGGGCTGTTCTGGACTGTCACTCGAATTGGACGGCTGCTTGGCATTTGATGGAAAAGGCAAAAGCCGATCACCCTCCTTGTACGGTGACAGCGGATTATTCGATTCAGCTTTTACGTCCGACGCCGACGACGGGTTCCATTCGACTCGTTGCCAAGGTAGTTGACTCTCAGCCCGACCGTGCGGTCATTGAAGCGACTCTGAGTGCTGGGGGAAAAGTCTGCGCAAAATGTCGTGGCACTTTTGTCGCGGTAAAGCCTGGGCATCCTGCCTATCATCGTTGGTAGTTTTGGGGTAGTTCTGCTGGAGTTGCAGGGTCGGTCTAACTCCGGGCGTCTGCCGGCCTAACCTGCGCCGCCCAGTGAGAGTTCAGGTGCTTTAATCGAGATGAGGATCGGAGTCTGGGTGATTGCCGTTTGTCCCTTGTCGTTGCTTGCGACGACGTTAGCCTCGTAGCGAACGGTTTTACCGGTGACGGCGAGCAGTTGGAGTTGCTCAGCTGTGAGAGTGGCGCGCCAAGTGGTGCCGCCCAAGTTTTCCATCGGCACTTCGACGGGTACGTGGATAAACTTCAGTTTGACCTCGGCAATTTTATGCTTGAAGTCTTTCACGTCAGCCGTAATCGAAGCCCTTTCTGT
>CAINWE010000333.1 GCA_903854365.1 Oligoflexia bacterium | reverse complement strand
GGATCACCACGGTGGATTTTTAGAGACGACCATCGAAATCCAGTTGGGGATCATATGAGTAATCGGGCCTGAAGTCATAAGAAAAATTCGCTTATATCCCATTTCGAATAATATTTGGGATTTGAGGCTTCCTACGACTCCACCTCCGAGTTCGAAGTCGACGAAAATATCGGTCTCCACTGAGATTTTAGGAGCCTCTCGGATAAAGTCAGCAACTGAGTGGAATCTTAATAAATTCTTGTTCTTCGTTTTCGCAGCTGTAGCCCATTGATTGTGAATTTGAGGGTCTTCGTCGATTAAAACTGCGTCCACCTTCTGGGTAGGTAACGTTTCCTCGGGGGTGGGGGGATTCTTGACGAAGACCTGTGTCGGCAAGTCGAGAGGAGGCTTGCGGGAGGACTTTGATTCGGTAACGGGTCCGGCTTTTAACGCCAAGTTTGGGAGTGGGTTCGTCGATTCTTTCGGGAGTTCGAAAGCGCTGAGGAACCAGCGATAGCCCAGAACGGCTGCTGCTGCGAATGCCGCCAAGCCGAGAAAAGTTAGAACCTGCATGAGGAAAGCGGCTAAATCAAAAGGCTCCTCTTCAATCTCCTCCATGCCAGACTCGGGGGAGGGTGTCGGGCTTGCGGATTGCTCTTCTTGTTCTGCTTGGGTTGGAGTTGAACTGAGTGGGGATGAACTAGCGAAAGGACTTGGAGACGGGCTGGGCTTTTGACTTTTCTTGTGATTGACCTTGAATCGAGCCGGAGGAGCCTTAGGCTTCTTCGGGTTGAGTTGGTGGTAGATCCAGTTCTCCAGAACGAGCAAAAGGATGAGAAAGAGTCCAAGTCGAACGAGCTTCTTTTGCTTTTGATTCATTTTTGAGCCGCCCCAGGCTTTCATGGTAGTCAGAATCTGTGGGGAGTCAAGTACTTAGGGTGGCTGGGGTATTCCCGCCAACAAGGCGCGTCCTTGCGCCCGGTTGCAGAAAAAATGGATTAGGACTGTTTTGGGGTGATTAACTCTTGGAGTTCTCCGCGCTCGAACATTTCTGAAACGATATCGCATCCGCCGACAAATTTTCCATGGATAAAAACCTGGGGCACAGTTGGCCACTGTGTGTATTGTTCCAGGGCGTCCCAAAGGGGGTCGTCAGACAAGACGTCGATGCCAACTAAGTTCTGCGCTCCAGCAGCCTTCAAAACTTGGCAGGCACGGGCCGAGAATCCACATTGCGGAAATTGTGGGGTACCCTTCATGAAAATCACGACGGGAGAAGAGTTGACAGTCTGTTCTACTTTGGAAATCAACGGGTTGGAAGGGGTCATCTAGTACCTCGATGAGTGAGTATGGTTTTTAGGTTCTATTTCTTAGTTTGGGATTTTTCGTATTGGGCTGGGGTATAGGTCTTTAGCGTGAGAGCGTGAACTTCTCCTGAATCGACTTCGGACTGAACCAATTGAAAGACCATGCGGTGCTGTTCAATCATCATTTTGCCCTCAAAAGCGGGCGAAATGATTACGGCTTGGTAGTGGTCCTGGGTGCCAGTGAGGTCGACAATTTCGACTTGCGTGGCAGGACTCAGGTTTTCTAAGCGGGCTTTGAGTTGAGCTGGATTCATGGGGGAGACTGATAGCATAAGCCGGAGCAAAATAGAACAGGATTGCTGCTTGAGATTGCGGCTGGTCCCTCTGTTTCGGCTTAAGGCTTGCTACTGAAAAGACCAAATGGAGCAATTTCCGTCGATTTTACCCGTGCTGCCAGTGCGGAATGCGGTTCTCTTTCCGGGCGTATCAATGCCTTTGATTGTGGGTCGGGGAAGAAGTATTAAGGCAATTGACCAGGCATTGGAAACTTCCGATCTGGTGCTCGTGGTTGCCCAGCGGGTGCTGACTTCCGAAGATCCCGGGCTAGGTGATTTGTATGAGGTGGGGACGGTTTGTAGGATTGAGACGTCGACCGTCAATGACACTGGGGGCCGGCAGATCGTAGTGACAGGGATTGCTCGCGAGCGACTCTTTGATTTGCGGCTGGATCCGGACGGATATTTGGTCGCTCGAGGGGAAAGCGTGTCCGACGTCCATTCGGTTGACGCTGCTCGAAACGAGGCACTATTCTATAATCTTAAGGAAATCGCGAGAGAAGTGGTGCAGCTGCTCCCAGGTACCACGGAGTCGCTCACTAAATTGATCGATCGAATTGAGGACTCGGCTTATTTGACTAATGTCTGTGCCGCCTACCTCAATCTCTCCCTTTCTCAAAAGCAAGATCTTCTAGAAAACGTTTTGGTTGAGTCTCGGATCGAAATTTTGCTGAATGCGATGCAGAAGGAGCGGGAGATTCTGAGTATTCAGCAGGATATTCGAGACAAAATGACCGATCGCCTCAATAAGGCGCAGCGGGAAGCGATTCTTCGGGAGCAGCTCAAAACGATTCGGACAGAATTGGGAGAAGAGCCGGGTGAAGATGCTGCGGATGAGCTGGAGAAAAAACTGAGAGAGGTCCAGCTTCCCGCAGAGGCACAGCAACAAGTCAACGAGGAGATGAAGCGTTTGCGAAGCCTGCCTGTCGCATCAGCGGAGTTCCATGTGGTTCGGACTTATTTAGAGTGGATGGCGGCGCTCCCGTGGAATAAAAAATCTGAAAGTCCGATCGATCTCAAAAAAGCGAGAGTGATTTTGGATGAAGATCACTACGGATTAGAAGAGGTGAAAAAAAGGATTCTTCAATTTTTAGCTGTGGCTAAATTAAAAAACGATATTCATGGGCCAATTCTATGTCTGGTTGGTCCTCCTGGGGTTGGAAAAACTTCGTTAGGTCAGTCGATTTCTCGTGCCCTCGGGCGAAAATTTATTCGCACTTCTCTCGGCGGGGTTCGTGACGAAGCAGAGATTCGAGGTCATCGACGAACCTACGTCGGGGCTCTGCCGGGTCGCATCCTTCAGAGCATCAAGCGGGCTGGATCAAGAAATCCCCTGATGATGCTCGACGAAATTGATAAATTAAGGTCTGACTATCATGGAGATCCATCTTCGGCGATGCTAGAAGTCTTAGATCCTGAACAGAATAAGTCATTTACGGATCATTATATCGATGTTCCCTTTGATTTATCAGATGTTTTTTTTGTGACGACAGCTAATGTCGTGGATACGATCCCACTGCCGCTGCGCGATCGGATGGAGGTAATCGAGGTCAGCAGCTATACGTCCTATGAAAAGTTACAAATTGCAAAGCGGTATTTAGTCCCTAAGCTTCTTCGGGATCATGGTTTGATGGCAGAGCAAATTCAAATCTCAGATGAGGCCCTTCAAGCGCTCATTAATCAATATACTCGGGAAGCCGGTGTCCGAGAGCTTCAAAGAAAGATTGCCGCTCTTTTTCGCGCCGTTGCAGAGAGAATTGTATTAAGG
>CAINWE010000332.1 GCA_903854365.1 Oligoflexia bacterium | reverse complement strand
TGGAAAATTTTCAAACCAATCACTGGGAAAAATTAACCACGAGACTTTTTCAAGTAATTGTGTTTTGCCTTCAAGATCCAACCAGCCGACATAGGAGATTTTGTCTGACTTCGACGCAATTTCACCTATTGCTCGGCGTTGGCTTCCATCTCCCGCAATGACTAATGACATATTCCGGTTAGAAAATATTTCGAAATCTTTTGCAAATTCGAGTATTCCCTTATGGGGCTCCAGTTGACCGATATATGCAAACGAATAATGATCATCAGGCACACAGTACCTAAATTCAGGCAATTTAATATTCAGTGGGAAAATTAGGAAATTATCAAAATATATTCCGGAATAATTAAAAAATCTCTCTTTGGTCCTTTGAGCAGGAAAATGAAATAGAATTTTACGATATTTGTGAAAGAGAATTTTTGACCTGATATTTATGAGTTTTCTAACTTTTGAGTGATACTCCTCATTGCTGGTACCGGAAGGATCAACAGTGTAGTAATCGTGAATTGTAAAAAGCACAGGATACTTTTTAGAAATTTTCTCTATGGTACTGCTTCGTAAGCGAGCACAGTTGTTCAAGTGAAGCAAGTCCGGTTCGAATTCGTCGACGCTCTTGATTATTTTCCTTCTTGACGGTCCAAAGATATCCATTAATTGAAACCAATAGCGTGACAGTTTTGATTGATTTCTGTTATGAGCGACTATTCCAAAATCATCCCCAGTAATTAGTTTAACCGAGTGACCTTCGGAGGCGAGATCCTCACAGAGCATTTGAACATATATTTCAGCACCACCAGTCGTCCCGAAACTAGAGTGCAACACAACTACACGCATTTAAGTACTTTCGATTTCATGTTTCAAACTCTCTAAAATAAAATATCCTAAAATAGCGATATCCAAAACGACGGAATATTCACCGATGTCAACAAAGAACCCGGTTACCAAAAGAGAAGCTAGAATTCCTCGAGAATAACTTTTAGAAAAACTAGCTTGATTCAACGAGCCAGCGATTGCGCCGACTAAAATCAAAAGAATTGCGAAACTCCCGATTAGGATTCCTAACTGGTATAAAATACTTACATAGTAATTGTCAGAGAATACGACAGCAGAGTTTCCAATTGTGTAGGAGAAGGAACCGGTAGTTGAGTACCTCGAGCCAGTGGCTGAGCCAATACTCCCAAATCCATTGCCAATCATTCCAACTTGGCTTAGCACGTTTTGCCAGACTGAACGTCGATCGCCAATAACGTGCACTTGGGGTAGCAAAATAAAAAATGTGGTCACTAAAACGGCGACTGGAAACAAAACCCTGCGAAATAATTTTCCAAGCAAACTTGGCGAGCCTGAAATCAACAGCAGCCCCAGAGTTAGTAAAACAAAAGCCGACCTCGAAGTGCTTAAGAAAACGCAAATTAAACCGGCTATCAAAAATATTAAGAATTCAAAGTCTACTTTTGAACGTTCCTGGACTTTTCTATTAATTAATAAGATCAAAAATACCGCGGCGGTCAACCCTAAGTACTCATTACTTCGCGTCAATCCGGGTGCGCGGAGTGCTGACCCAATTTGACGAACTGTGGTTCCGTATACAAAAGAGGAAAAGTGGGACGTCAAATAATCAACACCTAGAACCACTTCAAAAACAGTAACCAATGCGTTTATTATTAGGCTAAATCCAAGAAAACGAAAAATCATTTGAAGTGATTTGGGCGTTGAGTTTCGTGCCAAATAATAAAGCAATAGTGGCAGGATAAAGACTTTTAATCCCAAAGTTGCGTTGACTACGCCGACTTTGAAAACTCCAACAGCGTATCCATAGGCTAAAATCAAAAAAATCATATTTTTGGCGATTGGTGAAATTTTGCCGGTCTTCGAAATTTTGGGCATAAATATCAAAGTTATAACTAATAGAAAAATAGATACGAGGCTTAAAACGGGGATGAATTTTGGGACTAGTCCGTAAACTAAGTAAAATAACTCCATTGACAGAGAGAGGCAGATTAAGACTGCAAATTTTCTGGAAATTACGGCTTGGAAGCAAATTGCGGCGATTCCAAAAGCAATTCCTAGAACCACGGAAAATCCCCTCAAAATTTTTAGTTACGAAAGTTGAAAATCCTCAACTAACATTGTGGTAGTGTAACTTACGGATGTAGTGGAATCTGAAATGGCTTTTCGAAATTGGATCGGAGTTTGTGCATGAATGCGCTTATAACTGGCGTCACCGGTCAAGACGGAATTCATTTATCCGGTTTCTTGCTTAACAAAGGTTACCGTGTTTTTGGAATGGTAAACGGTCAGCGGCAGTTCAATGATCATAGAATTAAGAACCTTGATCGAAGAGTTGAACTAGTTTTTGGTGATTTAACTGACTCAGTAAGTTTAATGAACGCTTTAATAGAATCAAATCCTACAGAAGTCTACAATTTGGCCGCACAAAGTTTCGTAGGAATATCATTTACGCAACCGGAGTTGACTGCAAATGTAACTGGTATGGGAGTATTGCGCCTCCTTGAGGCAATTCGTAGACTCGGACTAGAAAGTCAAATCAAACTCTACCAAGCATCCAGTTCTGAGATGTTCGGCCGAGTTCGCGAAACTCCGCAAACCGAATTGACACCCTTCCATCCCCGTTCACCATATGGAGTCGCAAAAGCCTTTGCACATCACCTCTGTGTCAATTACCGGGAAGCTTATTCAATGCACATATCCTGTGGAATCCTATTTAACCACGAGGGTCCGAACCGAGGACACGAATTTGTAACGCGAAAAATATCTTCGGGGGTTGCAAAAATTGCACTAGGTCAATCCACTCACCTCACGCTTGGTAATCTCGATGCTTCCAGGGACTGGGGTTACGCCGGTGACTATGTTGAAGCAATGTGGTTGATGCAACAAACTGACCTCCCAGACGACTTCGTAATTGCTACAGGGGAGGTGCATAGCGTCCGAGAATTTGTGGAGCAATCACTCATCGCGGCGAATTTAGAGCCTGATCTTGATAGGTATGTTAAACAAGATCCAAAATTTATTAGACCGGCGGAAGTTGACTTACTTCAGGGCGACTACTCGAAAGCGAAAGAAAAGCTGGGCTGGGCCCCACGGGTAACCTTCCCACAATTAGTAAATATGATGGTTGAAAATGATTTAATCCTTGAGGCCCGAGAAAACTAATTGTACTTCACTTCATTGGTTTGGCTCTAGATTTACTCGACTCAACTCCCTAAGTGAAGGAACCATTTTATTAATCTCTCTTCGAGCATCATCTAAATGGTTTTCATTCGCCTTTAGGCTTGGGAGCACTTCACTAAAATCCGAAAGACATAAATTCTTAACGCCTAAACTCTCGTAGAGCCCTCTAAATTTCCCTTGGTATTCGATGCCAAAAACGGGAACAGCTACCAGAGCAGCGTGAATAATGAAATGCATCATGTTTGAGATCCCAAACTTTGCATTTCGAAGTACATCTAAAAGTTCTTGACCCGAGGAAAATTTTTCATGCAAAAAAACTTTTTGCGAATTTAACGAAGTAAGTAGGGCGGTATTTAGTTCTATATCTTCACTTAAACAATTTGTTGGGCACAATGCCACTGAATACGAGTTAAGTAGCAAGTAGTCAAGAAGCTCTCGGATTTTCAAGAAATCCGAATTCAAAGCTCGATATTTATTTCCAACTCCCACGGCGACAAAATTGGGGTTCTCCCTGTACCACTGGCTAAAGTTGGAATTGCTTGATTCAACAGCTAAGTCCTCTAATCCAAAAACAAGGTCCGCACTAAGACTCGAATTCAACCCGATATCTTTCAATCGAGTCTGACTTACAATATCTCTAATCACAAATCTAACGCCTGCTTTGTTTGCACGGCTTATCACCCGTTTTAACTTTGTCGG
>CAINWE010000331.1 GCA_903854365.1 Oligoflexia bacterium | reverse complement strand
GCTTCTCGGGTCTGGAGGGATCGGAGTGAGATTTTAAGAGTCCTTCATGCGCCGAGTCGGGCTGTTAGCGGGATCGAGTAAGAAATGTTTGATCTGAGTCAGGTGGATTATGCCGTGCGTCTTGTGATTGAAATGAGGATATTTTTGTGAAGAAGAGGCTTTGCTTGTTGAGTGCTTGGATGATCATCCAGACTTTGACCGCGTCGTGGGCTATGGCGTTGACTCGAGAAGAGGCCATGGTTGTGTTTAGGTTAATCGCTGATGACGGATTAGACTTATTATACGAGACATCAAGCAATAGGTTGTTGAGTACGAAGGGTGTTGCAACAGTTGGGGCCTCGAGCGCGCATTCTGGAGATGATCGTGAGCACCTTGGTAGCCGCGATGGGATTGAATCGATTCGTCTCGGGTTTGGACATTTGCCGGTGAGCCAAGAAGTTTACTATCGGGTGACTCAAGCTTTGCCTTCAAAATGGAGAGGGCACAGTGTTTGTTCAGAATCGTTTAGAGAAGTGAGAGACGGTCAGGGGTTTTGTGCGAGTTTTCCTGTCGAATCTTTGCCATGGAAAGATGTTTTGGACAAAAGAGATCAGGGCGGAGAAACTCTAAAAGTGGAAAGGGTCGGGGCTGAGACTTTTTATCGTTTGTTAAACGAGGCTGCGGCCGCGCTCGGTTACTCCTTTCGGTTTCGCGCCCCCACTGTGGAAGAATTGAAGGGCATTCAGGTTGGAAGCAGGCTTCTGGATACTCCTGATCTGATGCGATTGCCAAGGGGACTTGCGGCTCATCCATTAGTCCATCAGGTGAGACAGGTAGGAAATTTTGTTTTCGGATTAGTTGGCGAATGGACTGTGGATTTAGTCGAAACTCCGAGTAGTTCTCGCTATTTTGTTGGGGCTCCTTGGGATTATGAGTTGAGCAATGCGCCAACGGTCGCTGCTTATGACCAGAGATTTTTTTCCGGAGATATTGGTATTCGGATTGTCATCCAGAATGTAGATGAGTTTCTTTCAGTAGTTCACGAGCACTAGAGCAAGGCTTAAGGAGTTGATTCTAGAACCGTAGGAAGGATGATTCATTCGTTGATGAAGTGTTTTCGCGGGCTACAAAGCGGGCCAATCCAAGTGGGACGCATGGGGTCGGGGCGCCCTCCATCCCCCAAGGAAGTAATCCGACTCTAGCCGGGCAATACGGGCATGAGAGGGGTGAAGTCAGACAAGGGTTCAAGGAGAATCAGGTTGAAAAGCTGAAAATTCGGTCGCCCACGCTGGCACGCCTAAACTGGGTTCAGTCGTACTGAGCGACAGGCGATCTCTTCCTGGGGATAGGCTTGAAGCCTTGGTAGGAATTTTTAGCAAGCTTTTATTAGAGGTTGCTCAAGTCAAAGTGAGTGTCTTGATTGCCCTGAACTTTGACACCGATTGTTTAAGATGTGTTTTAGTGGTATTCTCCCTGCCCTATGTTTCTTAAGCGCAATTTGCTTTTTCTGGGAATTTTTCTGGGTGCCGTTGTCTTTTGCACAGAAACAGTCGTCTTTGCTCTGGATGTGCCCGTTCGGCAGGGACCAAATCAATTTATTTTTCATTTTCCAGTACGGTCTGTGGCTGTTGAGTTTGGAGGAGCTTTATCGGCATTCAATCGAATTTTGAGCAAAACCTCGTCGGAAGTAACACTATCAGAAACTCATGATTCAAAACATTTTGATTGGTCGAAACGGGTTTTTGCGGGGCAGGGAGTGGGTCGAGTAACATCTTTTGGCGAGAGAGAGGCTGGTTCTGCCAAATCCATGAGAGCCGATGCTCTGAGCTTATTCCGCGTGGCTCAGTTGATTTTGAGTGGGGATTTGGATTTATTGAGCTTTAAGGAAGTTTATGGCTTTGATTTATGGGAAGTGACTATTTCAGTTCAACTCAAGGACGGATCTATTTTTAACCAACTTCCTGTTTTTTACGCCCCACTTTTCGCATTGAACGAGGAGGTGGGTCACGGCGATTGGGAGAGGTTAGCAGATCAGTTTGAATCGCTTACTCAGATTTTGAGCGCCGAGTTTAAAGGTGAAAAGCGGTGGATCGATCGAGAGGACTTGGTCGAGTTTCCAGAATTACTGGATTCTTCCCTGGTTGAGAAGGTTCATAGGGTTTTACGATTCGATACTGCAGATGCGTTTTTGATTCGGAGTCGGGAAAGGCGTCATGTCCACGTACTCAAGTTTCTGGATCGATTGAACGCCAGAGTGATTGAGAAAAGGCTAATTGGAGAGGGTCGGGAATTTCCTGCTCGCTTGCGCACAGTATCCGATGAATTTGTCGAGTTTTTCGAGGACGACCTAGGAGACGCTCTGAAATCTCCTTCGTTTCGGGCGTTCTTTATGACAATTCTGACATCAGACAGAGTTTTCCCAGCCAACGAATTCCGGAGTTACTATCATTTGATTGGAGAGTTGGGTAAACATGTGAGCCAGTTAAGATCTCGGTATGAACTCAAGTGTCTTTCGCGTTCGGGAGTGACAGAGTACTTACTGACTGATTACTTTAGGTTATTGGGCGGATCTTATGCTAGTTTTCGATTGTCGCGGCCTGCTGATTCTGAGGGAATCTACCCTCTGATTGAAGGTCTGAGAGAATTTTTTAATTTTTCTGGCATTCGCGAAGAACTCCTGAAAACTGAGTGATGAGATATTTGGGCAGCGGAGGAGTTGCAGTCCTTCGTGCATCATCAGGATTTTGACTTTTGAGTGGTGTATTGATAGAGTTCCTGGTTATTATGCATTAATTATGTAAAAAGCTCGGTCGAGCTTTAGTGTGGGTTTCTCTTTTAAGTGTTTTTGATCAGGCGGTTATAGAGTGCAAAGCCTTCGCAGCGACGATTCGTATTGATCATGTGAACTATGTCTTGCTTTTTGATTTGCCGGGTCTTCCGGATGGCGAGGAAGAAAAATTTAGGTCTCTTTTATCTCAGAAGCGATTGGATAAGAATGGATTTGAAGGCTTGATGAGTTTCTTGCGTCAGAAGGGAGGTGGAGCTTTCCGGCTCTCGAATGCCTCAATTTCTATTTCTGATCGAGGTGCTAGCTTGAATCCAGCTATGCGAGTCCCGTTCTATTATGCCCCTTTTCTCTTGTGGGAGAGACCAACCGCAACCGTTAAAGTTAAAGATGCTGCTGAAAACTTGGCAGAATTCGCGGTAGCTGCGTTAGATCAGCAAAATGTTGAAAGACCTGGTTGGAGCCATTACCTCACTCAAAGTGGATTTTCTGAATGCTTTGGATCATTTGGTGCGTTGTTAAAGCGGACGCCGGCATTTACTCCCGAAGTCTATCCTTGGGTGGATACTAAATTAAAAAATAAGTCCGGATTCAAACATCAAAGCTACGCCACCCTCAGGGAGATGCTGAAACGCGCGCAACAAGACCCATCGAGCAGTGCTTTGGAGGCGTCTGCTAGTTTTATGAGGGTTCTCCTGCCCATCGCGAAGCTGGCAGAGGGCCTGGTTGAACAGCAAATTGAAGAGGCCGCGCAGGGGTTAGTGGCTAATACGCTTGCGGGTGCATGCCCATCCGCGCAGGACCTTCTTCTATTAGAGTCTCTAAGACTGACGAGAAACACGTTAAGCAGTGCCGGGCGGAGTTGCGAGGTGAGGGTTTCTGAGCTTGATGATGCTAGGCGGGTAGCAATGGAAAAGGAGAGGTTGGAGTCTCAGGCAGTGACAGTAATTGGAGGAGGTGGTGCCGAGCCTGCCCTGATCCCCGCGGTGGTCAAGCCGGAGGAATTGGAGGTCGATTGGGACTCTCTGCTTGGGGCAAGTGCCTGGCATGGTAAGAGTGAGTTTAAGGCAGCGGCGCAAGGTGTTTACGCTCAAGTGATGAGTCGCCTCGCGGGGCGAAGTGCTGGTGCGAAAAGTCTGCGGAGCTTGCAGGCTAGGGTTCTGAACGAGAGCGTGAGCAGTTTGAGGGATCGACTCATCCGGGCGTTTGAAACCAAGGGGGTTGATTCTGATGGCGGGGGGAGTGTTGACGGGTCAGGCGGTAGTGCTGGCGATCCTGTATCTGCCGAGCTGAAGCTGATGGACAGGCTTATTGCTGGAGCTCAGGGGTTTCTGCATTTCGTTTCTGATTCCAAGGAGCAAACTACAACCGTTTCAGGAGCTGGGGATTCGGGCCTTCGATCTGCTCGTAGTCTTGCAGAGGCAGTCAGTGCGCTCGAGCAGGAAGTGGTTACCGCCAGCGAACTAATGAGGGTTTTAAGCCAGGAGTTATCGTCTCGGTGGAGCGAGGATTCCGTAGGGCTCAGTGCTCGGTTGAGGGCGCTTTGGGAGTCACTGCCGACTGAGTGGCACTCCTCTCGCGAGCTCAGATCGCGGGTTCAGCCGTTTTTGGGGCGCGATGAGTTGGTTTTGGGGGTTGGTGGACACGCCAGGGTGGTGAGCACTTTTGAAGGTGGTGTTTCCCCTCACCGGGTTGCCGCCCCTTTGGTTAGGAAATGTATCAGTCCGGTGGAGCTTGCTACGGACGAACTTCGAGCTGGTAAGTTTTCGCCTTATGATCTGAGCGGCAAATTTCTATCCGCGGTGGTCGACGCAGAACCGCAAGAATCAGAGGAATTCTTTAGAGTTCTTATTGAGAATATTTCAGAGCTGACACAGCGTAGGGTGTATGCAGTAGATCTCAAGATTTTACGGGACCGGCTTTTTCCTCGGGATGAAGTCAGCCGCCTTGAGGCTTGGTTAGGTGAGGGGGAGGATGGCGGGGCTTCTCTTGCGATGGACGCAATCGCTCAGCTCAACGGTAAACTTGGCAGTGATGATCGAGAGTCCGCCATGAGTCAGAAGGTGAATCGCCAGAAGTGGATACTTGCTTTTGCCCTAGTTAGTAAGCACGACGAGTTCACCGGAATACGTTCAAAGCTGATTGAACAATTGAAAGAGTCAGGCACTGAGGGGAGAGCCAGCTCTAAGGGGAGTTCAAACGAGGATGGGGCAAGAGGAGGTAGAATGCCTGAAAGGCTATCTCCTGCTCTTATGGGAGGGGGAGGGCACGGAGGAACGACTCCGACACGAGAGGATCGAGACGAGCTGGATCGTGCTTATTTAAGGGAGTTGGATGCTGCGATGAGTTATTCTGGTTTTCGTAAATTCATCAGAGAAGTTCTGAACGAAGACACAACCGAAATGGGGCGAGCGTTCAGCAATAGTTTTGATGACCTGGTGAAAGAGTGTCGTAAAGTTTTGGAGAGACTGCGGACTCGATTTGAAGTGGATTCTAGAAACGGCAAAGTAGTGGTAACGGATCGCTTGTACCGTGGGTTTGGTACTACAAATACTCTGACTTGGCATGATATCCATGGGGCGAATGCTTCAAGTGGGCGAATTAGCCCGGATCTGCTGATACAGGTGAGAGCCCTTTTTGTTCAGGCAGGCTTTACCCTAGATCAGCTTGACGCTTACGAGGGGAAAATGAATTCTCGCGTTGAATCTCCGGAGGGTGAGTAGTAGAGTCGGCCTCGATGATGATGGTACCGCTGAGGTATTGCTTGTCGATTAGCATTACGGAGGAGGTGTCTATGAGGCCTCAAAACCCAATTCTCCAGGCGAAATGCCTCCTGAAGAGTTTATGCAGCCTACGAGAGCGCCTCGGCGAGCCCTTGCAATTAAACTGGGTTCGACTCTTGCCAAGTTCAATGACCTGATCACCGAAAAGTCTATTTTTGAGATTTCTGCCGAAACTCGCTGATCTCAATCAACGGGAGATCAATACGGTCACACATTTTCCGCGAGAGGCAGGAGAATTTGGGCCGGAGGATTAAGCATGGGCTTACGCTCGTGGACGTGCAAGAAAGCAGCTGCGATGAAACGCGTTGTGATGAGATAGAAGACTCAGATAGTATGATTCGTCAACTGTCCTGCGTTTTGCCACATTGTTCAGGCCCTTAAAAAGGGTGTAAGAGCTTATGATGAGGAGCTCAATCAAACTCGAGAGAGTCAAGAACTCGAGTGTTGTCAGGATTCTGATGGGTTTGATTTTTATCGGTACCGCAGGCGGGGCATTTGCTGGTAAGTTCCAGTACGTCGCAATCAAACTTCCAAGTGGTGAGGCCTCATTTTTGGAGCAAGATTTGATTGCCTTAGCTCCTCTTTGTAGCTCCGGAAAGTTAAGTAGAAATCGCGGGATGAACTCCCGGACGGGGGGGCCGAATCTATGGTTTGGGGCGCTCGGGAGGATTTTTCAAATCAGCTGAACTAGGATGAGATGAAAAAAATCATGCGAACGAAGCTGCGGACTTATCATCTTGAATGAATTGACGAAGGTGGGTCGGTCAACCCAAGACTTGTGGAAAGCGGTCGTGTAGATTAATTCCGTATTGAGTATCAATCGAGGAGAGAGAGTGAGAGCGAGTACAGTGATTGTAGCCGGCATTCATGCCATAAATTTCAAGGAGAGATGGACGCTATGTTGAAATATCCAATTGAGTTTAGTGCAGAGGCGGTCTCGAACTCTGGTATCAAAGTACTTTGGACTGGGCGGAGTCAAGAGCAGGAAATGCAGCTTTCGATACCTCCCGAATTCAATGGTCCGGGGGGTGGTCTTAGTCCTGAGGATCTGTTTAATCAAGCGCTAGCAAATTGTTTTTTGGCGACCTTCAAGGTCTATGCGGAGAATTCTAAACTTAATTACGATCAGGTGATGGTTTTTTCGAAACTTAAGGTCGACTTAGATGATCAGAAACGCCCGATGATGAAAGAATGTTCAATCGTGGCGAAGATCGTGGCTCCTTCACATCCTGAGCGAGCTCTGCTCTTGGCAAAGAAGGCATCTGAATCTGGATTTATTTTAAACTCAGTGAAAACTCACTGTCAGTTTGAGTTTCAGATCGTGGAACGAATCGATGGGTTGCCAGTGGCTTGAATGATCTCCGGTTTGATTAGGCAAATCGATTGCATCGGACACTGATTTGCAAACGGTCGACCGGTTCATTGACTTGATGCAGGTCGTTTTTGGTGTGATGAGTTAAGGCTGGATTACTTCAACGGACTGAGCGCTGAGAGATAAGAGGCACGTATGTTTCATGGAAAATTAGGTTCTCATCTTGTTGTGATACTCGGGAGTCAGCTCTTTCCCTTAGAAAAGCTCAAAGAACGCCTCAGTCCTGGGTTGGGTTTGACCATCTTTATGAGAGAGGATGAAGAGCTTTGCACTCATTTCAAATATCATAAGCATAAAATTCTATTCTTTCTATCTGCAATGAGGGGTTATGCCCAAGAGTTAAGAAAGGCGGGGTATGAAGTGATCTATGAGTCGCTGTGAAGCTTCTCGGGTTCATTTGAGGATCGCCTCAGGTTAACGATCAATCAGTTGAAAGTAAAAAAAGTGTCTCATTTTGAGATTGAAGATCGATT
>CAINWE010000330.1 GCA_903854365.1 Oligoflexia bacterium | reverse complement strand
CTGAGTACTAAAGGCTTCGTGGTTTTTTTGCCTCGAGTGGTGTTCACAAAGCTTTTAAAGTCGGATCGGATTGCGAGGTTTGCGACCTGCAAATCGTCAACCGGGATCTTTAGAATACTTGCTAACTGGTCCACTTTCTCCCAGGGCAAAGGAGCACGTCCGTGCTCAATGTTTGATACGAATTGCACAGAGCATTGACAGGCTTTCGCCACGTCTAGAAGGCCGAGGCCTTTGGCCAGACGATGGTTGCGAATCAAGTCTCCGAGCGGGCCAAACGAACGATTGTCGCGAGAGCGACCTTTTGGGCGTCCACGTTTCATAAGGGCCTCTACTAACGCGTCTTTTCATTTAGTACAAGTGAAAATGGCAAAAAATTCTATTTTTAAAAAACATGTATTTAATGTTTTTCTTGCATTACGACAGCAAGGAAAATTAAAGTCTGCAGTTGAATCGTGTTTCATTTTTTGTTTGCAATATTTCGTATGAGAATGAACATAACGTATTTCATATTCACAGTCGGTGCAGCGGTCGTTTGGACTTGTTGAGATTTCGGGATTCTCTCAGAGTGCTGTTTTTCGGAATTTTATTTTCCGGTGGTCATAGAGATTGACAGGCCTTTAACGATGTCCTCGTGAGGCGGCACCTCCCTTTCGTCCAATCTGGGCCATATGCTCTCGATTTTTAGAAACGCTCTGCCCGCCTTTGCGTCCGATTTCAGCCATGTGTTGTTTGTTTCGAGAGACAGCCAGCCCCCCTTTTCGGGCGACTTCTTTCCGAGTCTGAGGGTCCATGGCGGCTGTGCCTCGTGCTCCGGTGCGACGCTCCACAGGACGCGGCGGTGTCTCACCCTGTGGCAGAGAGGGAGTTTCCGGGGTAGGAGGGGTTTTCGTGTCGGTCGGTTTACTGAGGGTTGTCTGGGTTTCAGTTCTTTGGGTGGATTGGGTCGGCTCAGAGTGCGGGCGGTAGACTTCATGCTCACGATCATCCAGGATTGACATTTGACCTCCATAAAAATGACCCATGGGAGGGTGATTTTTCAGTTCGATTGGGTTTCGCTTGATATACAATCTGGATTTGCAAGCCGCATTCCCGGAGGTTGAGTCGTCTGATCCGCGAAGCGATCCGGCGGAGGAGTCAGGAGGTATACTCGATGGCGTTTCCTACAGAGAAGCGAATTTTAGTACTCCCGGGTGGCGGTGCTACGGGCATTGCCACAATCCGGGTTCTGCAGGCTCTCGAAGAAAAGCTGAATCGGCCGATCTATCAACTCTTTGATGAGATTTGGGCGAGTTCGGTGGGCGCGATGATGGCCGCTTACTTGAGCGAGCCTGTTGCGGGGGGGCAATCTGCTCGGACAGCGAGTCAGGTGAGCCGATTGCTGCAACAGTCTTTTTCAAGTCCGGTGCGAGCCCTCGGTGCTCTGGGGCGCCTTCGGAGAGAACTGAGTCCTCAAGTCACTTTACGAGATACTCTGATTCCTGTGAGGATTTTGACAGCACGCGTGAGTCATTATCGGGGGCGAAGGGGGCTTTTGGCGGGGAACTTCCAAACTGAAAACATCGGCCTATCCGCTGAGTTGTGTGGGGACCTTTCTTTAGTCGATGCAGTGGGCGCATCGTGTGCGGTCTATCCCTTGTTGAGCGCTCAACGATTGAGCTGGGTTTCAGAGAGTGGGTCTTCGGATGAGGTGAGCTACTGCATCGACTCAGGGTGTCGGGTGTGTTCAGAGCCAATGCTGAACCCCGCTCCTTTTTTTATGAGTCAATGGAAGCGATCCGCAGAGAAGCGACAAGCGAAAACCGAGGATTCGGTAAAAATCTTCTTTATCAGTAACGGTTGGGCAAGATGGCAGGAGTCAAGCTCCCAGAGCGGGGTCGCGCCAGGGAGCAGTCCGAGTTCAGTTGAAGTCTATAATTTCGATTTGAATTTAGGGCCGTGGCTCAGGGCGTTAGGCCCAGGGAAAGCGCAGCAACGGCTTTGTGCAAATTTTTTTGCAGCGGGGTTTGTCCCGGGTGCTTTTTTGGACTCACTTGCCAAGAACGCCCTCTTTGGGGATCAGTGGGGGGTCTTTCAGCGCATGCTGGATGACCTAGGCGCTTAGGTGCCGGCTTTTTTAGAGAGGTAGTACTCGTAGTTACCGGGGTAGATATTCATCTGCCCGTGATCGACTTCGAAAACTTGAGAGGCGACTGCTCTGAGGAAGTGTCGATCGTGGCTGACGATGAGAACGGTCCCATCAAAATTTTGAATCGCCTTTAAAAGAATTTCTCGCGATTTGATGTCCAGGTGGTTGGTGGGTTCGTCCAAAATGAGGAGATTAACCGGGGTCGCCAAGATCGTCGCTAGGACGACCCGACTTTTCTCGCCACCAGAGAGGACTGAGATTTTTTTGTAGACGTCATCTCCACTGAACAAAAAAGCACCCAGCAGGTTTCTGACAAAGCCAATGGTGGCCTCAGGGATACGGTCGTGGACCTCGTCGAAGATCGTCTTTTCTGAGTTGAGGACCTCAAGGGAGTGTTGGCTGAAATAGCCGATTTTGACATTGGCACCGACGGTCACGTGCCCTGCGGTGGGTTCTACTTCTCCGTAAACGGTTTTGAGTAAGGTCGATTTGCCAGCGCCATTGATCCCGACGACGGCAACTTTATCGAGTCTGCGGACTACGCCGTTGACGCCTTGAAACACCGATTTGGTTTGGCCATTCGCGAGCGGCCAAGTTTTTCCAACATTTTCAAATTTGACGACGTCGTTTCCGCTTCGAGGAGGGGTCGGAAAATCAAATTGCATCGTTTTTTCTTCGGGTGGGATCTCAATGCGGTCAATTTTTTCCAGTTTTTTAACTCGGGATTGAACCTGGGCAGCATGCGAGGCTCGGGCTGCAAAGCGAGCAATGAACTCTTCTTCCTTGGCGAGCATATCCTGTTGTTTTTGATGAGCGGCGAGGAGCTGATCTTTGCGGATGTCGCGCTCGCGCAAGTAGAATTCGTAGTCGCCGGTAAAGCTGGTGATGGTTTTATTGGCGACTTCGACAATTCGAGAAACGATTCGGTTCATGAAGTCTCGGTCATGGCTGGTCATGACGAGGGCACCTTTGTATTGGACGAGCCACTCTTCGAGCCAGACAATCGATTCTAAATCCAGGTGGTTGGTGGGCTCGTCCATAAGGAGAACGTCTGGATTAAGGGCCAAGATTTTTGCCAATGCGATTCGCATTTTCCAGCCGCCGCTAAAACTTTCTACCGGTCGATCATAATCAGTCGGGCCAATTCCTAGCCCTGTCAGAATAGCTTTGGCTCGGGAGTCGAGGTCGTAACCTCCTCGTTGCTCGAACTCGAGCTGGGCTTCGCCATATTTTTCGAGGAGAGCGGACATAGCGTCGTCCGATAACGGGGTCGTGGCAGAGTCTTGGAGTTTTTGCTCCAGGGTAGCCAGCTGCGCAGCTAAGTCGGAAATACGGCCAGCGCCGGTTTTCACTTCTTCCAGAGCGGATCTGCCGCGCATTTCGCCTACGTTTTAGGAGAAGTACCCAATGATGAGTTTGTCGGCAATATTCACTTCCCCGGAGTCGATGCCCTCTTCTCTCGTGATGAGTCTGAAAACGGTCGTCTTACCTGACCCATTAGCTCCAACAAGGCCGATTTTATCGCCCGGGCGCACCTGAAAGCTCGCGTTTTGATACAAAATTCGGGAACCATACTGCTTAGAAACGTTCGTAATATGAATCATTTTGAGTCCTGATCTATAGCTCTATCCAGGAGTTGAGTCAATTGGCGTTCCTGCGGGCTTCGGTGTTCCCGGCGGAAAATTAAAAACTCTTTGTTAAGAAAACTGCTCGTTCGCCGATCAGGAAAATGGTGGGTGTGTTTATTGAGACCGGTGACTGGCGATCGTTTTGTTGATGGTTTTAATATGAGCATCTTCATGAAATGAAAGAGATAAAATTTTAAATATTTTTTTTATAAAATTTTCTTCCCTTTTTTTCAAGTTGGATTAACATTTAACAATAATCGTCGTGTATTTAATAGAGACTGTCGAAAAAACTAATATTTGGAGAGATATTATTATGATTTTTTTTGGTGATAAGAAGAATAATAAATCCTTGATGACCTCCATGGTCGCCATGGCATCGGTCGTCGCAGCTTCGTTCGTGATGACGGGGTGTGGTAACTCGACCTCGGATTTGGCTGCAACTGTAAGTGTGCCTGCTTCTGTAGGTGATCCAGGACAGCTTGTTGGAAATGTCTACAAGAACGATCGTCACTCAGGGGATAAGGTGCTTTCAACAACTCTCTCCTTTTATGCAGATGCGTCATCCTCTTCTGGCTATATGATGAGTCAAGAAAATGCTGGTTATAGCGTGATGAACGGGGTTACTTGTAAGTTTAAGGCAGCCAATCCTGTGAGGCTTGATTACAATCCCATGCCTTCTACTGGCTCGCCCAATGGTCCTGGCCCTATCGGAGCTGCGCCTGGATACTTAGCCTTCTTGCCTACTCCGGGTATGTACGGCCCCAATAGTTGGGTAGACATGAGCCCAGACCCGACCAATGATGCTACTTGTTCTCAGCCCTTCACTTACTCTCCTTGGTTCCCGATTCCAGGCCTTCAGGCTCACTTAGTCACGACTCCTCAAGGGGCTCAGTCAGTTGTTGTGAATAATTATGGCTCAGTTGGAGGGATGTTCCCAATGGGTACGGTTGTCACTCGCCCCGTGCCAGACTCGGATTTGAACGATATCTCGTTTTATGAGTACAACATTGTGCATGTCCAGCTCGCTCACGGATGGCCATTTAAATACGGCATCATCAACAGTGGGACCAATAGTGTGTTGACGACGAATTTCACATGGTATGCTAATGCGAATGAAATTCAAGGTGTCTACCCTGGTTATACGCAGGGTCCGGGCGGACCTGCCGGAATTTTCGGTAGTGTCAACATGCCCGCTGGTAGCGTGACTTCGATCTTTCTCCGACAGTAACGAGTGGTTGAATCCTCTGACTTGAAAAGAGGGTTCTGATTGTGAAACAGGTTTGAGGCGCTTGGACATTCGTGTCCAGGCGCCTCAGCTGTTTTTAGTCTACACTTTCTAAGGAGTGTGGTAGAGTGGCAGGTCGCGCTTAGTTATGTGGTAAAAGGCCTGCTCCAATGACCAAAAAAGAAAGTTTTTACGTATTAAACGAGTTCGATATTGATCCGCAGAGACTGAAGCGAGAGCGGGATCGGGCGAGAAAGCTCAAGAAATCCCAGTGGTGGCTGGACCAAGTCAACCGAGGGGTCTGTTATTATTGTGAAAAGAAGTTTGCTCCTGGTCAGTTGACTTTGGATCATGTGGTGCCTTTAGCTCGAGGTGGGAAAAGTCAGCCGGGGAATGTCGTTCCGGCCTGCAAAGCTTGCAATCGCGAGAAAAGTCTGGATACCCCGGTGGATCGAGTATTGGCAATCATGGCAGAAATCAAGAAAGCAGGATCGTCGGAAAATGAGTGATCCAAGGAGTCAGTCTAGTCAGGGGCTTTTCTTTGAGCTGACCCCGGCAAGGGTTTTGGCGGCGGTCGAATCGTCTGGCTTGGTCTGCACGGGGCGGTGTTTGACGCTGAATAGCTTCGAAAATCGGGTTTACGATGTGGAGTTAGAGTCCGAGGTCATCCCGGAGGGCCTACTGAGTCTGGTCGGGAATGAGGGATCTCAGGGCGAGCGTAGCGCTGTTTCGGTGCTGAAGATGGATCGCAGGATTGTGAAGTTTTACCGTCCGGGTCGGTGGACCGAAGCTCAGATTTTGGAGGAGCATCAGTTTTTGGCGGATCTCAATGACGCTGAGATTCCAGCGATTGCGCCGCTTCCGTTTGCGGATGGTAGAACGCTGCATCGGATGGAGGGGACTGAGATCTATTTTTCCATTTTTCCAAAAGTGGGCGGGCGTTCGCCCGATGAACTTTCGGAGGATCAACTGAGGCGGGTCGGTCGGCTTTTAGCGCGAATGCACAACGTCGGCGCAGCCCGAATCTCGAAGCAACGGCTCTCGCTGACGGTCCAAAACTACGGCCTTACGAATTTGGAGTTTCTCAGTCAAGGGGGGTGGATCCCTCTGGAGTTTCATGCTCGGTATCAAACCGTGGTCCGTGAGATTTGTGATCGGGTGGCGCCCTTATTGAGTCAGTTTGCTGTGCAGCGAGTTCACGGCGATTGTCATTTAGGGAATTTGCTTTGGAACTCCTCGGGTCCCTTTTTTTTGGATTTTGATGATCAAGTGAACGCGCCTCCGGTGCAGGATTTGTGGTTGCTTGTTTCGGGACGAGATGCTGAGGCGTTCTATCAAAGAGATGTAATTTTAGAGGGTTATCAAGAGTTTCGAGATTTTGATCGGCGGAGTTTGGTTTTGATTGAGCCCTTGAGGGCTTTAAGAATTGTTAATTATTCTGCATGGATTGCAAAGAGATGGGCAGATCCGGTGTTTCCCCGTATTTTTCCTCAATTTCAATCTCATTCGTATTGGTCGAAGGAAGTAGAAACTCTTGAGGAGCTCTTGCAGTTGATTCAGGTCCGGGTTGACTCGGGCGCAAATTTTATTTAAGGTTTTTAAGTGAGATTTAATTTATCTACTCAGAATTGGGACCGCATTTGGATCCCTGCGTTAATTTTTTTATTCGGATTGGGAATTTTGGGCGGGCTCAGTTTTGCCTCGACTCCCCTGGCGTCTTATCAACCTCAGTTTTCTTCGTGTGATCCCGTGTCGGATCCTCTCCGAAGCTCTTTGAATGAGCCGTCTTCTCAGTTTTGCTCGATTTGGAACCCTGATTTCGCTCATAATCGGCATCAGTGCTGCGGTGATCTGCCTTCTCATGGGCGCCGACGGAAGCTGAGAGCGTGCTCGCAGGAGCGCGTGGCTCGAGGGTTTTGTCATGAAATGACTGCCGAGCAGCGAGACTATATTGAGTCTGTAGGAAGTGGCAAGGTCGGCGACGTGCTCTCGTTTTTGAATGACCAAATTGGACGAAAAACGGAGCAGGCCTATTGTACCGTTAATAACGGGTTTTTGGTGGGCGGTCGCCCGATCGTGCCAAGTCATCAGAATCGTGTTTTTGTTCAGTCTCCCGAACGGTGCACTTATTTCGGGACGGATGCTATGGCGGGGATGCTTGAATATTTGGGCCGTGAAGTGGTTAAGAATTTTCCGGGCGAAGAGTATTCTAAAAGTTATGTATTGTTAGGTGACGTGGCCGGCCCGAAAGGGGGGTGCCTCTTTGGTCGCTCAGGAAAGCATCGGCATGCTTCTCATACAACGGGTCAGGACGCGGATATTGGGTTTTTGACACTGGTTCCAGGGCAGGCTTCGCCGCTGCAGTTTCACCGACGGTTTGACGTGGAAAAAAACTGGTGGTTTGTGAAGAAAATTCTGAAGAACCCCATGGCCTGTGTCAAGGTCATCTTTCTCGGTAAGGAACATATTTCGCACTTGAGTCGTCGATATGCTCATACTGACCCTGAGTGGGGCACGCTTCATCGCTTTATTCGCCATATGCCGGGGCATTCCAACCATCTTCATGTGCGCATCGGCACAGGGCCTGGTCCCCTGGGTTGTAAGCCTGAAGCTCACCCTGAACTCGAATTTGAGGAGGATGGAGACTCCTTCGAAGCACAAGAGCAGACGATTTTAGGCGAGATCGATCGGCTGAAAACCCGTCAAAGCTCGAGCATCGAACCCTAGTTGAAGCTCTTCCTCGGAGAGAAGTTTTTTGCGTCGCACCAATTCCAAGATGGGGATGCCCAGGCGAAGGGCCTCTTTCACTAATGCTGCTGTTTTTTTGTAGCCGAGTTTTGGACTCAGGGCGGTAGCGACTTGAGGGGTGCTCTCGAAATAGAGTTTGAGGCGAGGTAAGTTGGGTTCGAGTCCTTCAATGCAGCGGGTTCGAAGCGAGTGAAGGGCCTGAACAAAAATTTGCGTCGCCTCTAGCATCGCATAGGCCATGATGGGCATCATTACGTTGAGTTCGAGTTGCCCTGCTTGAGCAGCTAGAATGGTTGTGTGGTCGTAGCCCAAGACTGAGTACCAGGTTTGATTGGCCATTTCCAGGATCGAGGGGTTGACCTTACCGGGCATGATGCTGCTGCCAGGTTGAACTGCCGGGGGGATGATTTCTGCAAGGCCCGTGAGAGGTCCGGAGCAAAGCAACCTGAGATCGTTACAAATTCGGGTGAGTTCGATCGCTGTGATTCGGAGAGCAGAGGAGTACAGGGTGACCGGAATTTGGGATTGCATCGATTCGTAGAGATTTTTCGAGATTCTTATTTTTTCAC
This sequence comes from Oligoflexia bacterium, assembly GCA_903854365.1. Classification (GTDB taxonomy): domain Bacteria; phylum Bdellovibrionota; class UBA1018; order UBA1018; family UBA1018; genus CAINWE01. The sequence goes on along the minus strand of CAINWE010000330.1, from coordinate 6,613 downwards.
GACAGCGTAATTCCAGCTCGTTTTGAATTTGTCGGCGGTAACCCGAGGGCACGTTGAGTCCTGTGCCGGCGGCGCTTCCTCCGATTCCGATATCGCGCAAGTGTTCTCGCGCCGATTCGATCTCCGACGCGCATTTGGATACCGTCAGAGAATAAGCTCCAAACTCTTGGCCGAGCATCATGGGTACGGCATCTTGCAGGTGGGTGCGAGCCGCTTTGGGAATTCTCTCCCAGGTCTTTGCTTTTTTCTGGAGCGCTTTCGACAGGAGTTGGAGTTGCTGGTGGAGTTCTTTTGAGGTTTCTAGGAGTGCAAGCCGGGTGGCCGTTGGAAAGGTGTCGTTGGTCGACTGAGACTGATTGACGTGGTCGTTCGGATGAATGGGTGAATCCGATCCTAATTTTTTCTTAGCCCTTCGATTTGCAACGTTTGCAATGACTTCGTTCAAATTCATATTTTGACTGGTGCCAGCTCCTGCCTGATATGGATCCACCGGAAAGAGGTTGGGCCAGTGGTGTTCGTCGAGGGTGAGGATTTCCCGGATAGCGCGTTGAATGAGGTTTGCTCGCTTTTTGGAAAGGACGCCGCACTTGTGATTCGCAGCAGCGGCAGCGGACTTAATTCTGAGATAGGCTCGGATGAGGCTGGGGTGGGCGGTCCTCCCGGAGATTGGAAAGTTCTCGAGGGCGCGCATCGTTTGAGCGCCATAGAGGGCCAGAGAGGGGACTCGAACGCGGCCGAGTGAGTCAGTTTCCTCTCGGAAGGGGGTTTGTTTTTGCGCTGTGGCGTTGCGTTTCATGGCGGGTGTCCTCTTTTTTCTTGTGTCTTTTGAGAAATACATTTTGAACTCTGGCGCTAAATATGCAAAACCCACGGCCGGTCTTTTAGTTGAGTCGGCTGACTCGAGGTGAAGTCGCTACAAAACTGAGGTCAAGAAGGGTACTGCGGTGTTTTTATGGGTGCATCTGAGGTTCAGTTGAGAGTTTTAGTGGTGGAGGATGATTCGTCGATCCGAGAAACTCTGGGAATGGTTTTGGAATCCTTTCACTGCCAATCGGATCTTGTTGAGTCAGCCGATCAGGTTTTAGAGTGTCTGACGGTCCATTGGCCCGATGTGATGCTTTTAGATTTGACCTTGCCTGGGACCACGGGCGAGGAAGTGTATCAAAGTATTTTGAATCGATTTGGACGTGTTCCTCCGACGGTAGTTTTTTCGGCCGCTCAGCAAGGAGCGAGTCGTGCGAGTCATTTACCAGGAGCGTGGTTCTTGAGTAAGCCCTATACGTTGGAGCAGTTGGAGCGGATGATCGCGCAGGCGGTTTCGGCCCAAAGAGGAGCGGCTTGATCGATCCTCTGGAATCCGGAGCGAGCGAGTTGGGCATTGAGTTTCATCTTGCCCGATGTTAATAGCGGGAAATGAGCAAAAAACGGACAGTTCGATCTCATCATTGCGGGCAGCTAAACTTAGCTCATCTGGGACAAACAGTGACCCTCTGCGGTTGGGTTGCAAAGCGGAGGGACCATGGGGGGCTCATCTTTGTCGACCTAAGAGATCGGTATGGATTGACTCAAGTCGTTTTTGATCCCGCATTAACGGGGGGCGATTTGGCCCATGACTTGGCAGGGCGAATTCGATCTGAATATGTGATTTGGTGCAAAGGTCAGGTCCGGCAGCGCCCGGATGGAATGAAAAACTCTAAAATGGCGACGGGCGAAATCGAGGTGGTTTGCACGGATTTAGAAATTCTTTCTGAGGCAAAAACCCCTCCGTTCCCGATTGAGGATGAACTCGATGTAGCAGAATCCGTGCGGCTGAAATATCGCTACTTGGATCTTCGTCGAGCGCCTTTGCAGAAAAATTTACTAACTCGTCATCGCATGCTTTCCATCGTGCGAAATCATTTGGATCAAAATCAGTTTGTAGAAGTAGAAACACCGATTTTGTATAAATCGACTCCCGAAGGCGCTCGTGACTTTATTGTTCCTAGCCGACTCAATCTGGGAAGTTTTTATGCCTTGCCTCAATCCCCGCAGACGCTCAAGCAGCTCTTAATGATTAGCGGCATGGATCGCTATTACCAAGTAGCCCGCTGCTTTCGAGATGAGGATTTGCGCTCGGATCGGCAACCTGAGTTTTCTCAAATTGATATTGAGGCCTCGTTTTTGGATGAAGAAGCTTTCTTTCCTATTTTAGAGTCGATGATTGCGCAACTCTGGCGTGATATCCTCGGGCAAGAAATTCAGTTGCCGTTCCCGCGCATGCCTTACTCGGAGGCGATGAGTCGCTTTGGGAGCGATAAGCCCGATGTACGTTTTGGCTTGGAGCTCGTCGACCTTTCAGGCGTTTTTGAGAAGAGTGAATTTCAAGTTTTTCGATCGGCTTTGACGCCTCAGTCCACCGGTCGGAAGGGGTCGGTGCGAGGAATTGTTGTGCCGGGTCAGGCAGAACAGTTTTCGAGAAAAGATTTGGATGATTTGCAGTCGCATGCCGCGAGCTTGGGGGCGAAAGGCTTGCTTTGGATTAAGGTCCAAGCCGAGGGGCAACTTCAGTCCCCGGCAGCCAAGTTTTTTTCAGAGATCGAAAAGAAAGCGCTGATCGAGACCCTGCGACTGAAAGCGGGAGACCTCGTTTTAATCGTAGCTGACCTTCGAAATAAAGTCGTGTTTGACGCTCTCGGCGCGGTCCGGTTACAGTTGGGGTCGCATTTGGGTCTCATTCCTAAGGTAGGCGAGGGGAAGCCTGCCTTTCTCTGGGTGGTGAATTTCCCTCTCCTCGAGTTTGACGATAAAGAGGGGAGATATTACGCCTGTCATCATCCTTTTACGTCGCCTCGGCCAGAGTTTTTTGAAGATTTTGTGGCGGGACGGAATTTGGATCAGATTGAAGCGTCCGCGTATGACATGGTTTTGAACGGGGTCGAAATCGGCGGAGGGAGCTTGCGGATTTACCGTCCTGACGTCCAAGCGGCGATGTTTAAGATTTTGGGACTCTCTCCTGAGGAAGCAAAAGAGAAGTTTGGGTTTTTCCTAGAGGCGCTCCAATACGGCACTCCCCCTCACGGCGGGATTGCCTTTGGTGTGGACCGTTTGGCAGCCCTGTTGTGCGGGGTAGGCCCCATTCGAGATGTCATGGCTTTTCCGAAAACGCAAAAAGGGCACTGCCTGATGTCTGAAACCCCCTCGCAGGTCAATCCTGAGCAGCTCGTAGAGCTAGGTGTTTCAGTAGCGCCTCGAGGAATGGCCGAGAAATAGATCAGCCTGAGTGGGGTCCTGAGTTCAGGGGAGGTGAGTATGGAGCCGGAATTCTCATTTCGAAGTCGAGGTCAGTCACTCGAGCAGTTTCGGAGCGAAACTTTTGACCTTTTGATTATTGGTGGGGGAATTACCGGAGCCGCGGTTGCGCGTGATGCAGTGAGTCGCGGTCTGAAGGTTGCCCTCGTTGAAAAGAATGATTTTGCTTTCGGGACATCGTCACGGAGCTCTAAGCTGATTCACGGCGGACTCCGTTACTTAGAGAATTGGGAGTTCGGTCTGGTTTTTGAGTCCTTAGCGGAGCGAGCTCTTCTCCTGAAAACAGTTCCGACTCTCGTCAGGCCTCTCCCGTTTTATCTCCCTGTCTACGCGGGGGAGCCTCATGGGCGTGGGATCTTGTCTCTCGGTTTGTGGCTCTATGACTTGCTTGCGTTGTTTCGGACACCTGGGTTTCACCGGAGTCTTTCGCGTAAGGCAATGCTCAGGGAAATCCCGTTTTTGAAATCGGAGGGTTTGAAGGGCGGATTTCGTTATTTTGATGCCTCGATGTGGGATGATCTTTTGGCAGTAGAAATTCTGAGGTCGGCTGCGTCTCAGGGTGCAACGGTGGCCAACTATCTTGAGGCGGTCGAGCCTGTATGGCAAGACGGCTGGGTCAGTGGTTTTCGAGTTCGTGACCTTGCCAGGATTTCTGCTCAAGATGCCGAGACGTTTGAGGTGAGGGCGGCGCGGACGGTGGTCTGTGTGGGACCGTGGACAGATCAATTGGGCCTGAGCCTGTCGAAGGATTGGACTCGTTGGTTGAATCCGAGCAAGGGAATTCATCTCGTATTTGATTGGAAGCGAATTCCCATTCCGGGCGCGATGGTGATGAGTCATCCGCAGGATGGGCGAATTTCGTTTGTGATCCCTCGGAAAGATTATGGAGCGGGAGTCGTGATCGTCGGTACGACCGACGGCCCTGCGCCGGCCGATCCTGAAAAGGTGAAAATCTCGCCCGAGGACGTCGATTATTTATTCAAGTTGTTGAATCAATATTTTCCCGAGTTGAAACTGGGCCCGAGTGATATTTTGAGTGCCTACGTCGGAGTCAGGCCGCTCGTTGGACCGTCGGTGAGTCTGACGGGCAGCGAAGGTCAGAGTAATGTCAGCCTTCAGAAAGTCAGCCGCGAACATCATCTGGATCGTGGCCCGGGTGGAACGGTCATCGTTGCTGGCGGGAAGTATACGACGCATCGTAAAATGGCCGAAGAGATTGTGGATTTTACGCTCAAGCAGTGGCGGCTAGACGCAACGAAGGCGCCGCAGGTCGGAGCTCCCCCGAAGCTCTCTCGCCCAGAGACGCGCAAGCCGCTCCACTCGAGCGAGGCGATTGGTCGGACAGGGCAATCGACGGCTTCGAGTTGGGCCGTCCCCCGAGAGTTGCAGGATCTGTACGGTGTCGAGGCTGAAGAGATCGTGAAAATTCATCAAGAATCGACTCAGAAGGAAGGGTTGCGCCCCCTCGCAGATCCAGAGGGGTTTCCTTGTCTTGAGGCACAGCTCCGATTTGCCATTCGGACGCAGATGGTGCTTCATTTGGAGGATTTCTATCTTCGTCGGACGGCGTTGTTTGCCTCACGGAAGGATCATGGCCTTCCCTGGGCTGAACGCCTCTCGAAAGTCTGGGCCCAGGAGCTCGGTCGCAGTGAGTCTGAGGCTTGGGCCGAAAAAGGCCGGTTAGAAAAAGAGATCCAGAATCGCACCCGATGGTGGGACGCCCTTAGCCCAGCCAACGTTTTTTGAGATATTTGAAATAACTCGGGAAAGTTTTGCCCCAGGATTCTTTGACCTCCTGGCCGGTGGTCCGGAGCCAGCCGCGGAGTAAGTATTTTTTGCCATTGCTTTTGAGGGGAAATGCAACCGGTCGAATTTGAATTCGTTTGAGTTTTGCCTGATAGATAAACTGCACATCTTCATGAGCGTCGAAGCTGGGATCAAACCCCCCTGTAGCTTCAAAGTTTTCTCGGGAGGTGCATAGGCCTTGATTGCCGAAGGGTAAGTTCAAGAGTCTTGACCTCAGCCAGGTTCCCAGAGAATTTGCCCGCGCGACGGATGGTCCGTCTTCAGTAAAATCGAGATCAAAATAGTGGATGGCGGCGGGGTAGGTCTGAATGGATTTTTCGAGGGCAGCGAGAGTTCTCGAGGAAACCCGGCAATCGGAGTTGAGAATCCAGATCCATCGATTTTTACATTTTTGGAGAGCTTGATTGAGTTGGTGGGCACGGTTTTCTGGAGCGTGAATCCACGTCGTTCGGTCAGCGATGTCTGATTTTTTTGCAGAAGCGTCCACCAGGTCCGATTGAGGCTTGGACCCGACCAAAATCACTTCTGAACCATGAGACAGCAAGGAAAAGTCTTCGATGAGCCTCGTCCAGGACAAATCCCCTGGGGTGGTGGAAACAATCACCGATAGGTCAATGCGTGAGTCGTTCATATTAGAAGAATTGTACCTTGACCCCCTCCTTTTGGAAGAAGCTTTTAATGGCTCCGGAGTCGATCGGTTCGAGACGCCAAAGGAGCTGGTGGAGAAGTTTCAGAGTTTTTTCCCCCTCAGGAGAATGAATTTTGTCGGAGGCGACTCGGACGTCGGTAGTGATAGCGATCAGGTTGTCGATCAAGTGAGATAAGTCCGACTTAAAAAGTTTACTTTTATCGACCCAGGCTAAGGTTTGGTTCAGATTGCCGCTGAGTTTATAGAGCAACTCAATGGATTTCGAGATGTCCCCTTTGTTTTCATCGATGATCTCCTTGAGTTTACCAGCAAGGTCAAAACTTTGTGAGATCAGTTGGTCGATGCGAGGGGGATCGACTCCCGCAACGACGTCTCCCCCTTGGATTTGAGGTGACTTGAGGTGGCCCGGCGTAATTTCGATGTACCTCTCGCCGATGATCCCGGCGAGATTGATATAAAATCGACTGTCTTTTCGGACACCGTGCAGCGCGTCGTTACGGACTGAGATTTTGACTTTCAGGGGGACGACTGCTGTGCCGTTTTCAAGTTCGAAGCTTCCAGGCTCCTGAAGGGCGACTGACTTGAGGTCGAGGGGAGCAAAGAAATCGATTTTTTCTACTTTGCCCACTTTAATCCCTGAAACTCGTACCGGGGAGCCGACTTCAATGCCTCCTGCAAAGTGATAAGTCACGTAAAAGGAGGTCGATTTTTGGAAGGGGCTTTGGATTCCAACAATCCAGGCAAAAACAACAGCTAAAACCCCAGAGCCGAAGAGAAGTGCTCCTACTTTGAATTCATTGGATAGCTTCATTGGTTTGCCTCTTTCTCACTTATAAAACCCAGGTAAAAATATAGGTAATCAAAAAATCT
>CAINWE010000329.1 GCA_903854365.1 Oligoflexia bacterium | reverse complement strand
CCGGTCACCACGAGCATCTTCGGGATTTGAGGCTTCATTCCCAATACCCTTCCTTCGACCAGGCAGCACGAAGCTGAGCAGTCGTCACCGTAAAAGCTAAATGACCAGCCTGACTTTGACTCAAGCTAGAACCCGATCCACGCTGATAAGTTTCCATGCGATCATGCGCTTCAACTACACCAATTCTCTGAAACGGTATGCCAAGTTCATCCCACTCCGTCTCCACCGGTGGAGCGTCCTCCGGAGCGACACTCCCTACAAAAGCGTGAAACCCCTCTCCAAAGGCAAACTCCCACGGATCTCGGCCCGGAGGCAACCAAATGGAAGCGCCCATACCACGAGAAAGCAAACACTCCGCCACCGCAACTAAGAGTCCCCCCTCAGAAACATCATGGAGCGACTTCAACCGATACTGCTGCTTACCCTGCGCCCCACCCATCCACGAATAAACTTTTCGTGCCACACTCCACAAGGGACGTCCCACCCGCAGCTCTCGCGTACTCGGTTGCAGTTGTAAACCCCGCCCCACGATTGCGCTGAGTTCAGTGCCTAACAACCCAAACTCAGAGTGACCCAAAAGATAAATAATATCTCCTGCAGACTTGAAGTCTGCAGTTCTGGCCTGCTTAGCATCAGCCATTTTCGAAATCGCAGTCATCAAAAGCGTCGGCGGCAGCGAAGTCGAAACTTGATTTTCCATGCGCTTGCCGCGTTCGATTCCTTTAAAGCTATGCTTACCGGAGATCAAAGGCGTCGAAAGAGCCAAAGCAGCCTCTTGCAAACCTTGACAGGCTCTCACGAGAGAACCCATTTGTTCTGGATCTTGACCCGGATCAGGCCAACAAAAATTTTCCACCAAACCTAAAACCGACTCAGGAGAGCCGTACTCGGCACCGACACACAACACATTTCGAACAGCTTCGTCTACCCCTGCTTGAGCCATCAAAAACGGGTCGATATCTGAGAGCTTAGGTTGAAGACCGCAACCGACCACCAAAGCCCGATCTGAGCCGATCTTGGGTAGAATCACTCCCGCGTCATTCGGCCCGCTAAAAGCTCGAGCCGTACCTACGGCAGTCGTGTGCAACGGCTTCACGACCGACGTACCTTGAGCTTCATGATCATACTGACGAATGAGCCATTCCTTAGAGGCAATATTAGGACGCCCCATCAAACCTAAGAGAATCGGATTGCCCAATTTCTTAAAAGAATCCATGACCTGATCTTCGCGCGACTCCTTCAACCAACCTTCTTGAGAAGCTGGCCGGTCAGTCCAGCTCGACACGATCGACCTTCTTGGCAATCCCTCATGCAGAAACTTAAGATGCAGACTTCCGACGGCCTGCTGCCCGTGAAAAATATCAAGATAACCCGTAGCACTAAATTCGCCGATATCACTGATCTCTACTCCGCGACGCTCGGCTAAGGCTAGAAAGTTACTCAATTGCAGGGGAGGCACCGCGACCGTCATACGCTCTTGAGACTCGCTCACCATGAGTTCGTAGAGTTTGATGCCCGAATATTTAGTCTTGATTTGACTCGTATCGACCCGGGCACCCCCGGAAATCTTGGCCATTTCACCCACCGACAACGAGAGGCTACCACTCGCCTGATCCGCCACAGATCGATAAAGACCCAAATCTCGGGCCTCGATCAGAAAATCGGACATTCTTTTTTGAATGAAGGCATCTCCCAACTGAACGGATGAAGTCAGGGGCTGATCGCCCCCAGATCCAGATGAAAGCGTCGCGCTATAAATACCATCCTTGCCGACCCTCCCTCCAACCATACAAATCCGATCACCGGCGACGATTTTCTTTAAGTCAGACGATTCTCCGGCAATAATTCGAGGCATTAATCCGCCGCTTCCGCAAAAAACGAGAGGCGCACCCAAGAACCTATCATCCACCACCGTAGCTCCGTTAACGGTCGGAACCCCAATTTGGTTTCCAGCTTGTTCGACCCCTCTCCGGATGCCGTCCAGAATCCGCCTAGGGTGTAGCACGTGATCCGGAGGAGACTCCTGAGACTCTGGGGATGCAAAACAGAGGACGCTCGTATTAAAAATCGGCTTAGCTCCTAACCCGCACCCGAGAATACTGCGATTCACCCCCAACATTCCAGTGAGGGCACCGCCAAAGGGTTCCAAAGCAGCAGTAGGTTGGCAGGCTTCCACCTGAACACAAAACACGCTCTCCTCATCAAAAGCACAGATACCGCCCGCGTATTGACCACTCGATAAGAGCCACGGCCGAGTCAACTGAGCCGTTGTCCCGGCGATATAAGTTTGAAACAACCCATCAATCGCATGTCCGCCGTGCTGAACTTCTGCATTAAAAATTTTATTTTTGGACCGCTCGGACCAAATGCGAGCAATCATTTCCAATTCAACATCGGTCGTATGGTTCAACCCGAGAACGGCACGTTTTTCTCGGACTCGAGGATCATCAAAGTAAGTTTGAATGGCTTTCATCTCGGACAAAGACAAAGCCAATTGCCGATGTTGACTCAAGCGCTCGAGCTCTAAACTCTGCATAGAGGTCAGTGCTATCAACTCAGCCGTAGGAGTCCCACGCAGCTGTATCCTCGGCAGGTCATATTTGACTCGCTCCTGATGAAACCGTTCATTTTTTTTGAGGCCATCTTCATTCACCAGTGTCCAAGTTTCGAGAGTTTCATTGCAAAGGATGTCTCTTGCTATCTGAGTCTGAGCATCCTCATCCAAACCTGGCCCTTCCATCACAAATAGGCCACCGCTCGAAGCTCGAGACTGCGGCAATTTTTTACCGAGAACAATTTCTAACGCTTCGATCAGACTTCGCCCTTTGTAATCCGTAACGCCCGGCCTGAACCGACGCTCAACCCCACAAAACCGTCCCGGCCTAAAGGGAGCAACCTCCATGAGATCCTGGAGTCCACCCGTCTTACCTGCCGCCGCCGGCATCAAATTACCTGTAAATACCCACTGAAGGACGCGATCCCAACAAATCTCGCTCAAAGCTGGAATTAACTCCTCCCTACTCACTGGCAAATCCATCCAGTACACGTCGAGGTACCTCGCCCAACGAATTTGTCGTCTTAACTGGGGATTAGTCAACTCAATACGCTTGAGCAAACTCTGAGCAGCGGAATCATTCGAGTCCGGACGGACTGCAATCTCAATTCTAGCGAACAAAACTCCCCCCTTCAGGATAACTCACGGATACGACTCACCACTTGCTCCAGCGGCCAGGCATCAGGAAACCACTGACGTCCAGTAATTTCATTGGCCAAGGCTAAATAACATTGAATTGCTAACTCTTTATAAGCTGCGGGTAAAGCGGGGGGTGCCTCATGAACCATCTTCTTCCATTCCGAACTCCCTAAAGCTTGCGCCTGAGACTTCGCTCCCGCGACTACCTGGTACCACCGCGTTTTTTTATAATAATTTTGAATAAAATGCGTGGAAATGAGCACTCCACTTTTTAAAAAACTCAGTTCATCTGGCCCCATTAAACCCGTCAAAAAGCATTTACCATCAGCGCCAAGCGCCCACTCTAATTTTCCCTCGGCAAGCTCGAAACCCCTTTTTCCACAAAGGTACTTCAGAACTGCAGAAATCCATGCGGTCTTGAGTAAAATTTCTTGTAACTGTCCTGCTGAGATTCCTGAAAGCGCAAGGGCCTCTGCCAAAAGGACGGGCCGATCTGAAGACTCCAATTGCGTAAAAATTTCCAAAAGTGGAAAGGCCCATTTCTGCCCCGAATCTGCGTTTAAATGCCCAAATCCGAGAGACGCGAGATAGTTCGGATCTTGTGCTACCCGACCTTCTAAAGCACTTCCCTCATTACAACCAAATCGAAAAAAAACCGAAAACGGAATGAGCCTGGGCAGCGCTGATGTTCGAGTCGGGTAATAATCAGGTAGAGTCCGCCCCAAAACAGTCGTTACTCGAGGTCTCACTGCCGACACTGAGGCAATCGCAAGGCGACGAAACGTAGTGCGCATCTCTTCCGATTTCTTAGGGGACATATGACCTGAATCAGAAGCGTTGTCCAAGGCACCAAAAAGGTGAGTCCTGAGCCCAGCCGTTTGAAGTTCCTCACCAATCTCGTTAAACATTCCGCCAAAGCGATTAGCTTTGCGCAGAGCGAGCGCCTCGGCTGATCGAGAGAATTCTTTCCAAATTTCAGGTTTTTCTAACTTTTCAAAAAAATCCGCGCTCAGAATGGCCAATGCCTCGCCTTTTCGACTCAGCAGGTCAGGCATTTTCCCCCAATCAAAAATGGAATAAGCGTCGGCAAACTCAATGACTACCGCATCACTCTCCCCGACCCTAACAGGGTGAGTCACGTCTTTCAAAGACCCGCGGTCTAAATTCGTAATCATCTTATTCCCTCCTTTAATCGCCTTGGCTCGCAGCATACCATAGGCTCACAAATGATCTAGGGAATTACCAATGACCTTCATCGAAAGGTAGATCCAGGAGAGAGTGCTTGAAAGTCTCTCAGCAAATTTGTACTATGAAGAGGGGGATATCAAATGAGTGCAAGTGGAAGTCCAGTAACGGGGATCATCGACGAAGGTCAAGTCATCATTGATTTTGGGAAGTACGTCGGCAAAAGCGTCCAAGAAGTGTCAGAGATTGATCCCGTATTCTACGAAAAACTTGCCCATCAAAAAGAAAATGGCATTTTTGCGATCCGCAGGCATAAGGACAAAACTTTTAGGCTCTATCTCAATCCACTCTCAAAGATCGATCACTAGAACGAATACACCCCAGTAAACACGGTTGCTGCAGGCCCCTTCATCTTGACGCTCGTACCAGTCCATGAAATGAGCAAACTCCCCCCGGGCAGCTGAACCTCAAGAGGACTTTTCGCCTTTTCGGTTCCGAGACTCGCAACCGCTGAAGCACAAGCTCCAGTACCACACGCGAGGGTAATGCCCGCTCCCCGCTCCCAGACTCGCACTCGAATCACCTGAGGACTCAGCACTTGCACAAATTCAACATTCGTCTTTTTCGAAAACCTAGGATGAGTTTCAATTTTCGGCCCAAGGGTCTCTAAAGCGATGGTATCCAGGGCATTGGTAAAAATGACAGCATGAGGATTCCCCATTTCCACCTCGAAAAACTGAAAAGGTTGGCCGTCCACCTCAATTTTTTCGCCGCCGTTCAAAAACTCCGCTCCTAACTGAGGGTGCCCCATATCCACCTCGACTTCACTCCCCTGAATTAGGACGGACTTCAAACCCGCTAAAGTCTCGATGAGGTAATCCGCCTTACTGACTAACCCATGATCTCTGAGATAGAACGCAACCGCGCGAATTCCGTTGCCACACATCTCAGCCGACGAACCATCTGCGTTCAAAATCTCCATTCGAGCATCGCAAGCCCGATCCATCGGCCGTTTGAGCAAAAGAATTTGATCGGCGCCAACACCAAAACGCCGGTCACAGAGCTTCTGCGCAAGCTCGGAGGTCAAAGGAACTAACCCGCCCCCTCGATCATCAATGACGATGAAATCATTTCCAAGTCCCTGCATTTTAGTAAAAGGAAGGCTCACCATGGCTTGAACCTAGCCCAAAGAAATCCAAGGTTCAATCAATAGCCATACGGCTGATTATAATTTCCATTCAAAAGAGAAGGACTGATCGCACTCCCTGAGCTATTCAACCCGGGATTTGTGCTTACGTTGGTGTTAAACATGCCCTTGAGGCCCATGAGCGAAGCCTCATAAGCTTCACAATTTCGGCCGCTGTAAAGAGTAGCGTCCATAGGTGAAGCCTCCATTCTCGCTTTCATGCCGGCAGGCTTGTTAAGTAATTTGTCAATCTGTTCGGGACTCATCTCAGGGTTTTTCTCCATTAAAATCGCTCGAGCGGGGGCTGCCAAAGTATCCTCACAGCTTGCATTCAAACCAGTCGTCAATTGCATAAACGACCCAGCTAACCCACCCTGGGCATACCTCTGGGTGATCGTTTGAAGATCTCGCAGCAACTGATTTTTTCTCTCCTTACACATGGGCTTATTAAAACAGCCCGATGGGGAGATCGACATCATGGAGTCCACAATAGCCTGCTGACGCTCCATCATACACGACGGCCCAATCGACTGAACCTGGACCAACTCAGCGCTGATTTGAGCGAGTTTATTATCCACATTATTAAATGCAGAAGTCGCCCCGCTCAAAAACTGAGGCGAGCTCAAATCAGGAATCGGCGGATGCACCTGACCGGCGATCAAACCAAAGGCATTCGTCGGAGGCATCAGCATGCCCGTTTGGTCATAGCTCCAAGCCTCGGTCGGAACCTGACCGGGCTGCAATCCTTGTCCGCCTAAACTCGCTAGAGCAGTATTGATTCGCCCCAATTGACCTTGAAGCAAAGCACTCTGCTGACTTAAAGCACTCGCCTGCTGCGCAACGAATGCCTGAACCTTTTGATTTTGACTCTGAATATAGACCTGCATGTCGGACTGAACCCTGGTGTAATGAGCCTGAAGTTCTTTCGTTTGACTCTGAAGCGCTGCGACACAACCATTAACTCCTAAGCAAGAAACAGATTGATAAGAGGCTGGATTATTCCCCCGGATCGGGATGGTAATCTTTGGTGAACCTGCGTTGCCCAATAAAAGATTATTCAAAGCCGCTTGCTCAGCTGGCAAGCAACTCACGCGAGTTTGGAGAGGTCCCGACAGGCAACTCGCGGCCAACGGGAGCTGACTGTTTACAGTGGAAACCGCACTCAGCGCGGAGGTCCAAAGTTGACGAATCTTCTGATCTGCTTGGGTGAACTTTGCAGCGACGTCATTCGACTGCATCTGCAAATTATTCAGTTGCACTCCAATCGTCGAACCAGGATTACTGCGTTCGGACTCGACCTCAGCACTTGCCCGACCGTAGCAATACTGCATCATCTGCGATACGAAAGTTTCCGCCGAAGTGTTACCGATCTTAAAGCCAGCTAACTGCGACCCAAAATAACGATCAATATCGGCAGGCGTCGCTAACATCATTGCGTTGCCAGTATTACCCTTAGCCAAATCACCTAACGTCGATGGAACGCTTGCGTCATTGGCAATATTCCCAGTGATTTGGCTCAGAATCGCATCCAATCCTTGAGCTCCTGATGCCGCCGCACCCGTAACCACATTATTGACAACAACTTGACCATGACTATCCAAACTATGACTTTGCTGATAGCGACATTCCAAATATTCTTTGGCATTCACAGGAGCGCCATTGGGCGTGCAATGAAAAGACGCCATGGGTTGGCTATTAAAACAGCTCATCATCAACCCCGAAGTACGAGTCTGAATAAAACTATTAAGAGTCCCCTGATTCTGAACCAATTGATTCAACTGACTTTGAACTTGACTCACTTCTGCGGGCATGGATGCGATGGCTTCTTGTAACTGCCGTTGCATCGCAATCAACCCCCCCGGTCCCCCTCCTGAACCCGACTGCCCACCCCCATTGAGTATGGAGTCAATTTGTGCAGTCTTTGTTGTATCGTCCTTCAGCACCTGCTCAAAGGCCATCACTTGCTTTTGTGATTGCTGCAAAGCAGCCGTCAAGGTTTGATGAATGGACGAGGCAGCCATATGAATGGCCTGCTCCATGCCCTGGAT
>CAINWE010000328.1 GCA_903854365.1 Oligoflexia bacterium | reverse complement strand
ATTGCGCCGCTGCATCGACATGATGAGCAGCCGACTCGAGATGCTACGCTGGTGGATATTACCTGCGACTCGGACGGGAAGGTAAATAAATTCATTGATTTGCGAGATATCAAGGATACTCTTCCGTTGCATCAGTTTAAAAGCCAAGAGCCCTATTATCTTGGATTTTTTCTGATGGGAGCTTACCAGGATATCATGGGGGATTTGCACAATTTATTCGGACGTGTCAACGAGGTGCATGTTTTCTTGGATGAAACCGAACCCGGTGGTTACTATATTGAAGAAGTGATTAAGGGGAATACAATTGCTGGGGTGCTTTCCTGGATTCAGTATAGCGCTACGGATTTAGAAAAACGAGTCAAGCTGCAGATTGATTCTAAGGTTCGCGAAGGGCAAATTAAGCCGAGAGAGGGCGTCGATTTACAGAATTTCTATGAAGAAGTTTTGTATGGATACACCTACGTAGATTATGACAAAAATTCTAAGCTTTCGGCCTATCAAGTTGAAAATGCACTCAGGGCTTCCGCAGAAGCTGCTGCCCGTGATATTGTCAGCATTCCGGAGCACGAATCGATCTAGGCGAATGAATAAATAGGCACCTGGGGAGGGGCAAGTGGAAATACTGAATCAGGGGTTTGATCATGTAGAGTTTGTCCTAGGTGCTTTGAATCCGATGGCTGCCGTCTTTCGACGGATGGGGTTCGAAAAAATTGGGCAAAGGTCTTCGACGGCTCAAAATACTCGCAGCGAGCTTTATGCTCAGGGTTGCGTGAGAGTCTTGCTGACGCAGCCTGAGTCGCCGGTCGGGTCTAAAACTTCAGATTCGCTCCAGTTTTTAGAGCGGCACGGGGATGGGATTTGCCTTCTGGCCATCGAAGTAAAAGATGCGACTCAGGCATTTCAAGAAACAGTCAAGCGAGGAGCAAGGCCTGCGTTAGAGCCCCAAGTCTACGAATCGCCTGAGGGGAGAGTCGTTCGCGCTGAGATTTGGACTCCTGCAGATGTGAGATATGCGTTTATTGAGCGCCACGCTCACGGCGATGCACAAAGTCGTGTGCTTTTTGACCAGAACTTGGTCGCTGCTCGTTTGCTCAGTGCTTCTCCGCTAGGAATTCAGTCGATCGATCATCTGACGAATAACGTCGGCATGGGGGAAATGAAAGATTGGGTGCGTTGGTACCAAGAGGTCTTTGGCTTCAAAGTAACGCGCCACTTTGAGATCCGAACCGGCAGGACTGGATTGATTTCCGATGTGGTGGAATCTCCGTGCCGTAGAGTAAAAGTACCTATTAATGAGGGTACCGAGCCCATCAGCCAAGTTCAAGAGTTTGTGAATCGCATGAAGGGGCCAGGTGTTCAGCATTTGGCCTTCTTGACGACGGGGTTGATCGACACTCTCATTGCCCTCAAAAAGGAAAGATTTAGCTTTTTAGCCGTGCCCTCGACGTATTATGAAGAGGTCCCAACTCGCGTGCCTGGGGTGACTGAAGACCTTAAAGATCTAGAAAAGTTAGGCATTCTGCTCGACGGTGAGGGAGAGGGTTACCTCCTTCAGATTTTTTCTGAGGAAATTCTCGGACCTTTCTTTTTTGAATTCATTCAGCGTCGGGGAAACCAGGGATTCGGCGAAGGAAATTTTAAAGCCCTTTTCGAGGCGATCGAGCGGGACCAGATTCGCCGTGGGGTGTTGAAATAAGGCGGGCTTGGTCGGGGTGACGTGATTCGAACACGCGACCTCTTCGTCCCGAACGAAGCGCGCTAGCCAGGCTGCGCTACACCCCGATCCACCGTTTGGAAATTGATTTTTTCGTAGAATCTTGAAAAAATCAAGGGGTCGATTCAGTTCAGATTAAAACTTGGAGTTCGAGAGTCGCTGAAGGGTCGCATAGGCGTCATTATTTTTGCTTGAGCTGCTCCCAGAGGGTCCAGATTTCCTCGGGGTGGGAGGCCCAATGCCGGGGCTGATGAGGTGCAAGGAGCTGTTGGTCGGCGAGGTGGTCCCAAAGAGCCGCGACCCCTTGGGTGCCTGCAGCGCGGCTGGCGATGAGATCAGCGGGTGAGTCACCAATGAAAAGCACCTCTTCTGGTGTGAGTTTCATTCGGGAGAGGGCGAGATGCAAACCTTCGGGCGACGGTTTGGGTAATGCGACGTGATCATTCGCGACGATCGTAACAAACGAGTTTAAGAGCCCATGATATCGCAGAATCGTTTCGGTCGTGTTCCAGCTTCTGCCCGTAAAAATTGACGTAGGCACTTGATGTTGGTGAATGTTTTTGAGGAGTTCTGCTACCCCTTCATGGAGTGGGACTCGGTTGACGTTCTCATCCATATAGCGCTGAAAGCGGGAGTAGGCTTCTTGGGCGCGTTCTTTGCCGACCAGCTTTGCGAAGATTTGATCCTCGCCGGTTCCGAAGTGGGTGGTAATTTCTTCAACTGAATGAGCTCGAATATTCATCGAGGTGAGTGCGTGGTTGAAGCCAGCGAAGGTCACCCCGAGCGAGTCAACCAAGGTACCGTCGAGGTCAAACACAATTCCTTTTAGCGGATAATTCATCGTCATATTAACCGTGTCCTCCCATGAGAAAGGGTTGAGACAAGAACTTAAGGTCTCTTTCTCGGGTCCGTTTTTCAAAAAATTGGGTGGCCTCTTGCCAAAGATCTTCGGGTTCTGGAATCGAGAAAACTTGGCTCCGAAACTCGTGACATCCTGGGAAGCCAGCTGAGTACCAAGCTAAAAACTTCCGGGCATGGATCATTGCAGTGCGAGCTGGGTAAATCTCGTGAAGCATTTTTTGTTGTTCATGGAGGAGTTGAATGTAATCTGATGATTGCGGGAAATCGTAGGACTCGCCTTTCCATAAGGCTTCTGCTTGTTGAAAGATAAACGGATTTCTTAAGGCTCCTCGTCCAATGAGGACGGCGTCGACTCCGTAAGTTTTGACCCGGTGAACTGCGGCCTCGGCAGTGGTGATATCTCCGTTGCCGAGGATGGGAAGACTACTTCTTGCTTTAATATTTCCGATAAAATCCCAGTCAGCTTCACCACTGTATCCTTGCGCACGAGTGCGGCCGTGGATCGCGACCCAGCTGACGCCTGCATCGGTGGCAGCTTGAACGACTTCAAGAGCGTTTCGGCTTTGCGCGTCCCAGCCGGTTCGAATTTTGATCGTGACGGGGATTCGAACGGCCTTGACCATGGCGCTCAGCGTCTTACCGAGTGAAACGGGGTCCTTGCACATGGCCGAACCCGCCCCTTTTTTTACGACTTTGGGCACGGGACAGCCCAAATTGAGGTCAACGAAGTCAGCGCCGAGTTTTTCAATGTATTGTGCTGCCCTGCAGAGGTGCTCCGTGTCTTCACCAAAAATTTGCAGGCCAAGTACCCTTTCCTCATCGTGAAAGCGTAATAAGTCTAATGTTTTAGCTCCAGCGTATTCAATGCCTGTTGCGGACACGAGTTCAGAGATCACCATCGAGCTGCTGAGTCTTCGCATGAGCCGACGAAAAGGGGAGTTGGTAATCCCCGCCATGGGAGCAAGAATGAAGGGGTGTTTGAGTTGAAAAGGGCCCAACTGGACGAGAGAAGTAGACAAAACTCGTGATTCCTTTCTGAGAAAAGTCCACGGAGGATATCACAAGTTGGGTGATTGTGCCAGTTTCAGCAGCAAGTGTGTAATTTTGTTGGGCAGAAGCTTGGAATCGGTCGTTCTGGCGTTCGCTTTTAAAAAGCTTTGGCTCGAAGGGCTTCGATTTCGGTGACCTCTTTGGGGGCTTCCTGGGTCAGTACTTCACACCCGCTGGCGGTCACTAAGATGTCATCTTCGATTCGGATGCCGATGTTGCGATAGGCTTCAGGAGTGTCTTGATCTGAGGGCTGTACGTAGAAGCCGGGTTCAATAGTAAACGTCATTCCGGGTTCCAGCTTTCTTGGTTCACCTGCTTGAGTGTAGAGTCCTGCATCGTGAACGTCGAGTCCTAGCCAGTGGCTGGTGTTGTGGGGGTAGAAGCGTCTGTAGGCTGCGCCTTTTAGAAGTTCTTGGCGATTACCTTTGAGTAGCCCGAGTGACAGCAAACCGTCCGTCAACTGTTCGCAGGTGATTTTATGAATTTCGGGAAGTTTGGCCCCGGGGCGTGTCATGGCGATTCCTGCTTTTTGGACGGAGAGAACGAGTTCATAAGCTTTGCGTTGTGCTTCCGAAAAGCCTTTACCAATGGGAAATGTGCGGGTGATGTCTGAAGTGTAAAATCCGTATTCTCCCCCTGCGTCGATGAGCAGGAGTTCGCCGTTGCGAAGAGTTTCGTTATTGGATCGATAGTGAAGACAAGCGGCATTTTTTCCACCAGCGACGATGCTACCATATCCTAACCGCTGGCAGCCGTTTTTTCTGAATTGATAGTCAATGAGTGCTTCGGCTTCACCTTCGTTCATTCCAGGACGAATTTCTTGCATGGCAGTCCGGTGGCCGATGGCAGTAATATGACAGGCCTTGCGGATGAGTTGGAGCTCCTGGTTGTCTTTGAAGAGGCGCATCTCACCGATGGGTAACTGAGGATCTTCGAGAGGCATGATCCCTCGCCCCGAACGTCCTTGGCTCCTTCGAGAGGTTTCTAGAATTGCTAATACTCGCCGATCCATGGCTTCAGAGTGGCCGAGGCGATAAAAAATTTTTTCAGCACCTTTGAGAATTTCAAGAAGTTTTGTTTCGAGGGCTGACTCGTTGAATGCTTCATCTGCTCCGAATACTCGAAGGGCCCCGTCGATCCCGTACCTCTCTCCTTCCCACATTTCCCGCTCAGGGTCGCGGGGTTGGACAAAGAGCGTCATTTTCGAGATTCGAGACGGGCTGGATTGAGCTGTACTCAAGACTAAGAACGAGCCTGGCTCATCAAAGCCACTCAAGTAATAGAAGTGGCTGTCCTGTCGGAAAGGATGATGAACGTCCGAATTACGAATCAGCTCAGGAGCCGAGGGGATTAAAAAAACAGCTCCTGGATGTGACTGCATCAGTTTTTCGCGTCGGGTCTGGTAGTAAGAAGGGACTTGAGTGAGCAGCATAATATGGCAAGGTTATGCCTAAAATCTTGCCATGTCTATTGCTACTTGAGTTGCCGCCTGGGTTGCCTCGTTGGAGGGATTTCCGATTGGCTAACGGCTCAACTGGGTTGATGGTCGAACACCAATTGTTACGGTAAGTTTTGCGAAATTTTCACCTGATCTAAGTTTGAGGTGTTGATGAGAGCGTCTAGCCAAGCTTGAGAAAAACGTTCAGAAAATTCTTCAATCTTGGTTCGGTTGAGCCCTGCAAAGAGGACTCCCGGCTGAGCGAGCATTTGCAGGTCGATGGTCAGATCGATTGCCTTCGATGGAAATTGTGTTTCTTGTAGGCACAGGTGGAGGTAGGCAGTTTCGATGACATTACGAATGAGGGCATCCGAGGCAGTGAGGTCGACGCTAATTCGATAGCCTCGCGCGTCGAAGGGGGCTGGGCAGGTCCATGCATTGACGGTGAGTTTACCGAGGAGATTGCGTTCTGCCAGGTGATCAAAACTATGCTCACCGAGTGTGAGAGCTACTTGGTAGGCGTTCGAAGTAGCAGCAGAGGCCAGGTGTTTTGCTCTGGACCAATACTTGAGTAAGCCTGTGCCAGATGCTTCCGGGATCAGGCTAGGTAAATCCGAGTCAGGGGTTGTAGCACTTTCTTTGCGGTGGATGCGGTATCTGAACTCGGTAGTGGGGGTTTGGAAAGATAAGGTTTCTAGATCCCACTGCCAGTTGTCCATGGGGGCTTGAAAATTTTCAAGAATCTT
>CAINWE010000327.1 GCA_903854365.1 Oligoflexia bacterium | reverse complement strand
CATGAGAAAATTCCAAAATGGAAGGCTCTCGCGGTCCTTTCCTCAGATGCCCTCTCGTCGGTTGCGTACGCGACTGAAGAGATCCTCATTCCTTTAGCTGCTTTCGGACCGCTTGCAATGGCTTGGTCGATCCCGATTGCAGCTGGGATTGTAACCTTACTGATTATCTTAACTGCTTCCTACCGGCAAACTATTGATTCTTATCCGGGCGGTGGTGGCGCCTATATTGTAGCGAAGGACAATTTAGGTACTTATGCTGGTTTAATAGCGGGTGCTTCGCTTTTAATTGACTACGTTTTAACAGTATCGGTTTCTGTTGCTGCAGGCGTAGAGAATTTGGGTTCGGCCTTTCCGTTTTTTGTTGAACATAAAGTGTTCGTCGATACTTTGATTGTTTTATTGATTGCTCTCTTTAATCTTAGAGGAATCCGAGAGTCAGCAAGCGTGTTTGCGATTCCAACTTATTTATTTATTTTTTCATTTCTCATCCTGATTTTGACGGGGGCGTGGAAGATTGTGACCGGAAACGTCGCTGCTCCCCTTCCAGACGCGCATCTTGCGCTCCCCGCAGTGCCACTTTTTTTGATTTTGCGAGCCTTTTCCTCGGGGTGTTCGGCTTTAACTGGGATTGAAGCAATCTCAAATGGAATCCCCGTTTTTCGAGCGCCCGGTCAAAAGAATGCTAAAATTACTCTCGTCTGGATGTCTGTTATTTTGGGGGGGCTTTTTTTGGGGATCACGCTGCTGGCCCATTATTTTGGCGTTCGTCCGGAAGAGGGGCAGACGGCCGTATCGCTACTCGCTAAAACGATCTTTGGCGGTGGAGTTTTCTATTACTTTGTGACTGCATGCACTGCGATGATTTTGATTTTGGCTGCAAATACTTCGTACGCCGACTTTCCGAGGCTTTCCTCACTTTTGGCCAAGGATAGATTTCTGCCGAGACAGCTCGCCAGTGTGGGCGACCGTTTGGTTTTTTCAAATGGCATCTTAGGTCTGAGTTTTGCGTCGATTCTGTTACTTCTGCTTTTCGACGGAGAGACCCATCACTTGATTCCGCTTTATGCGATCGGCGTGTTTCTATCATTTACTCTGTCTCAATCCGGAATGGTGTTACATCATTTGCGTGAACGCGAAGAGGGATGGGCAAGATCCATCATTTTTAATTTTGTCGGCGCAGTGACTACTTTTATCGTCCTGATGGTGATTGCGAGTACGAAGTTTTTTTCTGGTGCTTGGTTAGTCATCCTTTTTATTCCTTTGTTAGTTTTTGTTTTTACGAGGATACATCGCCATTACTTGGCCGTTGGAAGGGAACTCTCCTTAATGGATCAAGTCCCGCCGGGTCGCTTGGAGCCGCTCAAGCACACAGTGGTGGTGCCAATATCAGGGGTTCATCGAGGAGTGATTGAGGCTCTCAGGTACGCGCTTTCGATTTCTAGTGACGTTCGGGCGTGTTATGTGGAAATCGACTCGGCGACCACGGAGAGGATGCAGAAGGAATGGAGAAAGTGGGCGCATGAAATTCCTTTCGTAGTGCTGAAGTCGCCGTATCGTTCAGTGATCACTCCGTTGATTGAATACATTGATGATATGGAGCAGGCGACCCATGGTGATGTGATCACCGTAATCATTCCTGAGTTTGTGCCTAAAAAATGGTGGCATCAAGTCCTCCATAATCAAACCGCGTTTTTGATGCGAGCCGCCCTCTTGTTCAAGCGTGGCAAAGTGGTCACGAGCGTTCGGTATCATTTGCGGGATACCTGAATTTGAAGAATTGATTTGCTCAGGCGCTCAGAGTTCGATATTGCTCAGCAAAATGCAAAACAGTTTGAATCAGTTAGAGCAACTCGAAGCGTTATTAGAGCGGGAGCATGTGTGGCCTGGTGAGTATCGTTTTAAGTTTATCGTGAAAAGAGCGGATCTTGAGTACGCGACTTCTATTTTAGGTCAAGAGGGACTTTCGATTCGCGAGTCTGAGTCAGGAAAATACGTTTCATTAACGATTATTAAAGTGATGCAATCGAGTAAGGACGTCATTGCTGTTTACAAGAAGGCGTCAGTCATTCCAGGTTTGATTGCGCTCTAGGATGGGACTGAGTTCAGTTTAACTGAATGAGGCACCTCTAAAAGGAAATCATAGCAACGGCTCCCAAAAGAACTAATCCAGCCAGCGTTTGGATAGGGGCTAGCGGGGTGTGCAAGAACGTCGTGTTGAGGATGACTGCTCCGATGGGGTAGATCAGCTCAAT
>CAINWE010000326.1 GCA_903854365.1 Oligoflexia bacterium | reverse complement strand
TACATGGATGCCAAAAAAGGTGGCGTCGGCTCCGTAGAGATGGCCACGAGAATTGTTGTTACAAGGTATGTTGAGGAACTATCGGAGCTAACTAAGCGCGCTCATGGCCGTGTTGTTGTTCAGCATGATTCAACAGTGACTCGCGGAAACCGGCCGGATTGGAGATTGGAGGATGCGGCAAGCTCTTCAATATACTGCTTTGGCGATCATAAGGATCTTAGTCCTGATTCTGCTTTTGATATTAGCATCTCGCAGCGAAAGCAGTTTCAGAGATATTTAGATTTAGGGCGCCCCGTCTTCGTTTTTGACGGCATTGAGTTCATTTTCCTGTCTCCTGAATCTGGGGTAGAGATCCGGAGTTCATTAATCCCTAAGCCATTAGATACAAAACGTGATTGGAGTAAGCAGGTTATTGACTCAAATGTAGAAGATCATTTTCGGGGCATCCTGCAGAATGCAGGTCCTAGAAAGTGGACGGAAAAACAATTAATTGAGCGACTAGCTACCGAGGCTCGGAGTCTTTCAGACGCAATCTTAGACCTCTTGCGAGCTCCCGCAGGAAGTGGTGTAGACAACGAGGAAGAGATTTTAATAACGGCTCTGCATTCCTTGCATGATCTGATCAGCGAACACCACGATCCTACTCTACGTAATGATAAAGCCTGCGCTGATTTTATCGCTCAGGTTCTCGTTTTCGGTTTATTTTATGCACATACACGTGCTCTGGGTAGCCAAGCATCTGAAAGAAAGGATGTTATAGCGGCTTTCTGGGATGCTATTCCTGAGGGGAACTTGGCAGAGTCGATGCGGCCGTTTTCGGCTATTGTGAAATGTCTGAGCAAATCCCTGGCTCGAGAAAATGCCGTGTCGGACTGCTACCAAGGCATATTGTGTTTTCTCTCATTCGCTGAGTATCAAGGCGCGGATGATGGCCCGGAGTCATATCATACGCTATTCGAATCATTTCTTGAAGCTTTTGACTCTAAATCACGATACGAGCGTGGTGCGTTTTACACGCCATACGTGCTCACGGAATGGATGGCTAGAACCGTTGATCAACTGTCCATTACGCATTTCGGTAAGCGAGTTATGGATGCGGCGGGGATGCTGATTGATCCATGCTGCGGAACGGGTGGGTTTATCGAGGCGCTTATTCGGCTGTCTGCTCCAACGAGTATTAAGTCAGTAAAGATTGTCGGCTTCGAGATCTTGCCTGCACCTTATGCATTAGCCCATTACCGCATCGCAAAAATTGACCACGAGGGACTGTGGAACGGAATCGTCAGGATTCTCCTCACCGATACCCTTTCTGATAACCTGGTAAAGAAGCTACCGGATCCCAGAAATGATTTTGACGCTGAGTTATTCGAGGCGAACAAATTATCTGCACCCCCAATTGAGGTTGTCATAGGTAATCCTCCTTCGACTATTTTTCTGAAAAGCGCAGCAACGCGCGATATAATTGAGGTGTTACTTGACGACTTTAGGCCGGACATGGGTGTGGAGGCGACAGACAGGATGAATACCCAGAAAGCCTTGAATAATGAGGCATACAGATTTTTGCGATGGTCAGCTCAGCGGGTCATAGATTCTGGGAATGGCATTATGGCGCTAGTATTACCCGGGTCATTCATCTATGCGCCTTCATTTTCTCATGCTCGAAAATGGTTACTCGATCATTTTGATCATCTTTATGTACTAGAGTTGGACGGCGATGCACGCACCGGCTTCGCGGGTGGGTCATTGTTTAGCGTCCAGCAAGGGAGAGCAGTTATTTTTGCCGTTAAGAACGGCGGTCAAGGCACATCTGTTGTCAGGCACTTATCGGTAGTTGATATTTGCCTTGATGGTAAG
>CAINWE010000325.1 GCA_903854365.1 Oligoflexia bacterium | reverse complement strand
TTTTGGGTCATTTCAGGGGGTAGTGGAGGTGATCTAAAGAAACTCCTCAAGTCTAAGTTATTGTTATTGTTAGAAATAAAAAACCCCACTCAATACCTGAGTGGGGTTGTCAACTTGGTGGAGACGGTGGGAGTTGAACCCACGTCCGAAAGTAATCCACCGCCAGATTCTACAGTGCGTATTCTATGTTTTGAGTTGAATTAAACGCGTCCATAGACAAACTCGAGTAATTCCCCGCAGACTTAAGTTTCGCTCGTCAGGCATCTGCTAGACCTGTGGAGCTATCCCACTGAATGACGTCTTCTTCTGGGCCGCGGGAGAACTCAGAGAAGACGTGGTACTTGAATCGACTAGCGATTAAGCAGCCATTGCGTAATTGTTGTCAATTACTATTGTGCCATTTTTTAACGAGGCCTATGGCTCCTCGGCATGCATCCAGGGTTTCATAACTTCCGTCGAAGCCGGATCGTCCCCAGCTTGGAGAGAATAGCACGGATCTAGAAAAAAAGCACAGTATGTAGGCGGTATCGGTGGTTATCGGCTTTTGATAGCGAGTCCCATGACGGTAAGGCGGTAGCGGCTCGGCGAGGTGAGGGGGGTGAGCTGAATTCGAAAGTGGATGATGCCTTCGGCGCTGCGGCGGCGGGCTTTGTATTTGAGCTCTCGCTGGAGGGCGTTGAGGAGGTCGTCGTACTCGGGGGTGGACTCGGCTTCGACGGAGAAGGTGGTGAGTGTGCCGGAGGCGCTGAGGGTGTCGATGGCGGTATAGTTCTTGAGGTTTGGTAGCTCTCGTTCGGTGGTGACGGGTATGGCGTCGGCGGGGTGCTGAGGGTCGCTCGGGGTAGGTTTTGAAGTCTGGTTGCCGGCTGGCGTCCACATGGGTTGAGTGTCGTCGGTAGTGCCTTGGGCGGTGTAGATTTCCTCGCTGGGGCCGAATTTCACGGTTGCGAGGGCTTCCCGGAGGGTTTGAATGATGAGGACTCCGGCAAATTCGCTGATGCGGGGGATGAGAATTTTATTCCCCTGAAATTGGGGTTCGAGGTCGATCTCCCGAATTCCCAGGCTCTCTCGCGTGACGAGGTCGAGAAGTTTGTCCTTCTCGCGAGGGGTAAGGGGGCCATCGATCAGGAGTGTAAATGGGAAGGCTGCCGGCACAGCAGCTTGGATTGCCGCTGGGACCTTTCGAGCTGCTGTTTCAGGTTGAGGCAGTGTGACAGCAATGGCCTCTTCAGTGATATCTTCGGACGGGGCGGATTGAACACTTTCAGTTCTGGGCACTTCGGGCAGCTCGGGGAGCGCCTCTGGCTCTCCTTTGGTTTCTTCAGCTTGGGCTTGAAGAGTCTCCACTGGAGTGAAGGTGTCGAAGGACTGAAAAACTGAGTTGCTAGGAGTGGCGGAAGTGGGTGGCTGGTTCTCTAGGCCTGAATCGGTCGTTGGGAAGTTGCTCTCCGCCATGGCAAAGTCGGTATCCGTCGGTGGGGGTGAGTCGCCCGTGTCCGAAGGGGCAAGCGGAGAGTCGATCGGTGCGAAGGCTTCGTCGGTCGGGTGAGACTCGGAGAGTTCGGAGGGGGTGATGGGAAAATCTGTAGCAGGCTCGGGCATGGGGTTAGCCTGAGCGAAGGACTCTAAACTTTCAAAGGCGTCGATTTGGTCAACAGGCGTTTCCTCAAAGATGAGGCCTTCGGGCATGGGTACTTCCTGCCCGGATTGCTTGAGGCCTTCGGAGAGTTCGATCAGTCCCGTTAAATCTTTTTGGGTCTCAGCCATGGTAATTTAAATATATAACATTTAAATTACCATGGCAGCTTGTTTAGATTAAAATGGCGGAATTCTTAAGGCCTTATCGATTCTTGGCGTTTCGATGTAGGTTCGAGTGTTTATGCGCCGTGGCATTTTTTAAATTTTTTGCCGCTTCCGCAGGGACAAGGGTCATTTCTTCCTGCTTTGGCTAATTCCTCTGCTGATGGTCCTTGGTTCAGGGTCATCTTTTGCGGGCTGCGATGCAGGTGGCTCAAATCTAATGCAGGCTTGGATGCCTCGCTGCGTGAGCTCCGAGTCGCCTCTGCTACCTCTGCGTCGACTGACTGAGTCGCAGATTCTTCGGTGCTTCCTTCCTGGGCAACCAAGCGTCCATCGGGGAGGAGCCGGTACTGGATCCCCGATGATTCTGTCGCTTCGGTCTCTTCTTCGAGGGCGAGTTCTTCGGTCATTTCAGAGGCTTCTTCGGCAGTCATTTGTACGGCAAACACTTTACGGACGACATCACCGGTAATTTGGTTCATCATCATTTCGAAAAATTTAAAGCCCTGCTTCTTATACTCGATGAGAGGGTCTTTTTGCCCGTAACCTTGGAGGCCGATCCCTTCGCGCAGGTGATCCATAGCGAGGAGATGATCCTTCCAGAGGTGGTCGATGGTCGTGAGGAGAACCATTTTTTCGATTTGGTTCATGCCTTCGCTGCCTAGGGTGGCGAGTTTGCGCTCATAGGCACCTTCAGCCAGCTTGCGAATCTGCTGTTTGAGTCCAATGTGATTCAATGGCTGAATGTCGTTCTCTTCCAGGGTGCATGGAATTTGGAGTGCGACCTGGACCGCATCGTGGAGTTCTTTCATGTCTAGATGCTGTTCGCCATGGGTTTTCCGAAGTTTCCCGTTCGGGAAAAAGTCTTCTGCAATGGCTCCAGCTAGTTCGTCGACCATAGAAAAAACCATGTCTTTGAGGTGATCGCGGGCAAGGACTTCTTTTCTCCAGGCGTAAACCACCTTTCGCTGCTGGTTCATGACGTCATCGTATTCAAGAAGGTGCTTACGGATGTCGTAGTTGTGTCCTTCAACTTTGCGCTGAGCGTTTTCGATGGACTTCGTGATCCATCGATGTTCGATCGGCATATCTTCTTCCATGAAATGGGCGATGCGGGTGCCACCAAAAATTCGCATGAGATCATCGTCAAGGGAGAGGTAAAACCGGCTTCCTCCGGGATCTCCTTGTCGTCCAGCTCGTCC
>CAINWE010000324.1 GCA_903854365.1 Oligoflexia bacterium | reverse complement strand
TGTATGGATTAGCGACTAACTCTTCTTTTTTTGGTACTGCGGTCTCACTGAATAACTGTGGAAACACAAATCCCAGCGACTTGCGCAGCCATACATAGAAGAAATCCGAAAGGTCAGCGTATCCAATGTTGTCGTAATATGGTGGGTCAGTCGATACGATCTTCATATTTGAAACAGATTGAGATTGAGCGTCCGCCAAAAAGGCAAAGCCCTTCGAAGCCGCTTTGACAGGAGCAGTTGCCAAGAGATTCTCAGCGGCATATTCAACAGCCTTACTCCAACAGATAGCCTTGATCCCCAGGAGATTAGATTCAGGATAATCCCACGTCATTGGAATAGACTGCCGCTTAAAGGTTTGCATTACTTGTTCACCAGAGGGCTTCCATGTCGCTATAGTGCTTCCGTAATCTACAAGTCTATCTAATGCGAAGCCCAGGTAAACGGCGACAGCCTGAGAATATGCGGTAGCTCCCTGACCCCCAGCCTCAAGCGAAATCCCGTCATCAGAATTGCCACCCATTTTTGCATCATCTCGACACTTCTCGCTAGCCGCTAGAATTAGGTCGGAAAAGGTGTTGAGCGCGACTAATTGCCTTCGGCTGAAGAGATCCCCAAACTTTGTAAGTCCGTACGAAACTGTCCAAAAATTGCGAGGATCAGTTGGTAGGGATGTTTCTGGCCTCCACTTCGGCACTGCTTGAGCGGCAGCTTTTTCATGAACGGACGTTGGGGAGAGGTAAACTCTTCCTCGAACACCTTCAGCGACAATAGCCATCAAACGTGAATCTATGCGTCCCGCAAGTCCCTGATACTTGATGTATTCCGGTTCGATAGGTGAGCCTGAAAGAAGACATTTGAAGTTTGCGCCTCTTGCCAACTTCGTCCCATTCTCAAGGTGCCCTGAAGCTTTGCCTATTCTAACTTTGAAGTGATATTGGTCCCCCTCAATAATTGGATCGACGAAAACGTGTTTATCGCCCTTATTGGCAAGTATGAAGGTCGAAACTAGAGGGACATCCACATGAGAGAAGGCAGGATTTGGACTCTTTACCGTCCGCGCCCAAATCCAAGTGAGAACAGTAAGGCTCTTACCGATAAGCGGCGTGAGGTCAGGTCGGCCTATGGCCATTTCAGCCGTAATTTCAATTAGCGGATATAAGGTACCGATTCTTTTTGCCGCCTCTTCTTGTACCCAAGAGCCATATCGACGAACATCTTCCGCGAGTCCCTTACTGCCTGACCAATCTTCTATTAGGTTTCCGTCTTGGTCTGCTACAACGCGTGGACCAACTGGCTTTTGCCCAGAAAACCGCGATGGAATTTCAATCATTGCCTTATTTATGGCGACAGCCACCGGATTGAGATCTGAGGCGTAAGATTCAAGTCCGAGTCTTTGGGCTTCAAGCGGGATGGCTCCACCGCCAGCGAAGGGATCATGAAATGAAGGCAGTTTTGCTGGGTCAAATAGTTCTTTTGCTTGGGGGTGCTCCTTGTTTAGAGCGCACGTCTCGCGCCAGCTTCTCCAAATTTCTTGCTGTGCTTCTGCTAGTATTTCCTGATTATTACTATTCTTCCACAGAACGAGTTTTTCAATAATTCGAAATAAACGTTCACGTTCTTGCTGAGCCTTCTCCTTGTTAACCCCTCTTCCAAGATAGCGTTCGTATCCTGGGTCATTGACCAATTGAGAGAAAATAACGGCGCGAGCGGTAGCCAGAGGCCGTCGAGCCCACCACAAATGAAGTCCCCTAGGGTGCGCTCCGATCCCTGGCTGTTTCTCGGCAGCGGATGCAAAATTGATCGCGTCCAACGGAAGAGCAACTTCAATCAGCTTTTTTGGAATTTTTATCGTTGTGTCGCTCATGGCTGACTCCTGAGGATACTGCCTTTGTTTTGATCGTTCCCCATGCCAACATCTGCTACATCATGTCTCGCCTGAGTACTCGGATCGATCCATAAATATTCGGTTACACCAAGCAGTCGAGCAGCGGTTTGTGCGTCTTTTAGATTTGGATTTATAATAGTTAGGTTTTTTCGGTTCTGAACTCGAGTTTTTGAAAAACCTTTGGCCTTCATATTGACGCCATCCCAGTCGATTTTCTTGCCGAGGCGCAAGGCCAGGTTGCCCAGTACGACGACCTCGGTGAAGGGACCGGAAACGTCGAAGTTGGAGCAGGCGGGGG
>CAINWE010000323.1 GCA_903854365.1 Oligoflexia bacterium | reverse complement strand
GAGGGATGGGGGCTGCGGGCTAGTCCTTTGCTCCGGTGGCTCAATCTCTTTTAAATCCGCTCGATCCGCCGGAGCGGGTGGAGCGTCTACGAGGTCCATGATTTTTTCAACGGCAGTGAAGGTCTGATCAACTTCTAGTTTGTCAGTACTGCCATAGAGCTTCAGATATTTTGCTGCGAACATTCGCTTTTCGGGATAAGTTTTTAACACTTTGAGAGCCATCACCGCTGACTGTTTCTCATCTCGTAGGAGAATGAGGTGGCCGACAAACGGGCTCTTCAGAA
Organism: Oligoflexia bacterium; assembly: GCA_903854365.1. Lineage (GTDB taxonomy): Bacteria > Bdellovibrionota > UBA1018 > UBA1018 > UBA1018 > CAINWE01. The sequence goes on along the minus strand of CAINWE010000323.1, from coordinate 2,977 downwards.
GAGGATCTGCGAAAAGGTAGAGGAGATTTGAGTTACTGCGGGCCAGAACCTTCACCGGATAAGACGAAGCAGCAATAAGGCCCGCAGGAGTGTCAGTTTGATCTGGGGTGTCCGTATCTGAAAATCCCGATGTATCCTGGAGAAATAGGTTCAAAAATAGGAAGAAAGCGAATGTCCAAGGCGATAGGTGATCGTATTTCATGTTCGGGTGACTCTAGCTTAACGTGGTTTCAGACTTCTGTCGAGAAGTGGACTCGGTCTTGTCGGTGCTTTTTGTGGGTGAGTTCATGGGTGGTTTCTAGTTTTGTTTCTTATTCCGCGCAGGGCGGTTTTGAAGACTATCCCCTGTCTTCCCCTTTAGGTACTCAATGGGTCGAAGCGAATCAGTTGATTCAAAAGCAGAAATGGACTGAAGCAGTGAGTCTCTTGAAGGGCTTGTATTCTGTCAATCCAAAGGAGATCGCCATTTTGGGCGCGCTTTCGCTCTCCTTGACGAGGTTGGGACAGCGCACGGAGGCAGTGGATTTTTTACATCGATTTGCTGCTGATCAAACGCCCATCGAACGGGAGAGATTGGCTAAGCGTTCACGCATCCTCTCTCGAACTTTTGTTTCAAATGCGACTTTTGAGAAATACCAAGATGGCTTGAATGCGTTCCTGGCGAAGAAGTATCGGAGTGCTCGAGAGAAATTCGAGAGAGTCCTGCAAGACGAACCGCAGAATTGTGAGGTTTTAATCCGGCTGGGTCAGTGTCTCGTGGCTGAGGATGAAGTCGAGGCAGCTATTCAGCGCTTGGCTCAGGCCAAAAAAGTGAGCCCTACCGACTCTGAGATTTCATTTTGGCTAGGAAAGGCCTATCTCGCCCGCGGGAATTTTAGAGAGGCATTGCGTTCCTTTAAGTTGCTTGACTTTGAGATCAGGAATGCGGAGATGGCGGTCATTGCTTTATCAGAAGGCCAGGTTCTCTCGGGCCAAGTCAATCTAGCTTTTAAGACTTTGGAAAAAGATATCGACGAGAATCCCCTGCACGTTGAGTCCCTCTGGCTTTTTGCGAAAATCAAATTGCAAACAGCTAAGGGTGACTTAGATTCACTATGGTCCGCTCGCAAAGATCTACAGCTCGCTCTGAGTCGGGTCGACCGTTACGACTCGATCGATAGAGCTGATTGGGAGTTGAGTGCTGGAGTTTATCGTTCTTCAGCAGAGCTCAAGCTCGAGATTCAAAAGCTCCTTCAGGTGGCCCAGAGCAGGATTGACGATGCCCATCATCGTTGATGAATCGGTGTTACCTGGCGTGGGGCGGGACCGGTATAAATGGCCCGCGGCCGATAAATACGATTGTTTGCATATTGTTCAAGCACTTGCGCGGTCCAGCCGGAGATTCGGCTGACTGCAAAAATGGGCGTAAAATCTCGCGGTCGAATTCCTAGAGCGCTATAGACGAGCCCGCTGTAGAAGTCGACATTGGGCATGAGGCCCTTTCTTTCGAGCATTTGCTCTTCGATGGTGACCAACATGCGATGAAACTCCTCGAGTCCGGTCTTTTTGCAGGTCTCGAGTGAGAGTGTCTTTAAAATTTTTCCCCTGGGATCTCCGTTTTTGTAAACTCGGTGTCCGATGCCCATCACCTTCTTTTTAGCTTGGACTGCGTCTTCGATAAACGGTGGTACGTTTTCGTAAGAGCCAATTTCTTTGAGCATCATCATGACTTGTTCGTTCGCGCCTCCGTGCAGAGGGCCCTTCAGAGATCCTAGAGCTGCCGTAATTGAACTGTAGTAATCGCTCGTGGTCGAGGAGACGACGCGAGCGGTAAATGCGGATGCATTGAGTTCGTGGTCTGCATGAAGAACGAGGGCAGTGTCGAAGAGTTTTTCTTCCTCTTTCGTAGGTTCTTTTCCTCGAGCCATATTTAAAAAATTCCAGGCCAGGCTTCTGCCGGGCTGAGGAGAGATGACGGCCTGATTTTGTTCGAGTCGCGAAAGCGCGGCAACTAGAGTGCCTATGGCGGCGGTGAGTTGAGTTCCTTTTGAGCGGATGCCTTCGGGTGAAATGTCCTCCGCAGACGCGTCCAAAAGTCCAAAGTAGGAAACAGCGGTTCTTAGTTTGGACATGGGGTGAGCTTTGGTTTTAGCAATTTGGGTCAAAATCGCTATCATCTCTGAGGGGAGCTCAATATTCTTTGCCAGAGCGGCTTGCAGCTCGATGAGTTGGGACTGGTTGGGTAAGGATCCATTCCAGAGGAGGTAAATCACTTCCTCAAAGCTGCAGTGAGATGCAAGGTCTTCAATGGTATAGCCGCGATATAAGAGCGTGACATCATGAATGGTGCTAATTTCACTGGTGCAAGCGATCACGCCTTCAAGGCCTTTGTTTGCCGTCTCTGGGAATTGGGACATAAAAATAAATCCTTCTTTTGACTCTCGTTTACAAGATCTTGAGATGGAGTGCAAATCGATTCTTGACTTCCAATCTTCGGTCAGCCTAGAAAAGTTGGATTTGATGAGTGAGGGGAGAATAGATTGGCAACTCAAAAAAATTTTATTGCTATAGCAGGTAACATTGGCACGGGTAAAACCACCTTGACCCAAATGCTGTCCAAGCGTTTCGGGTGGGCTCCGTACTTTGAGCCGGTTGGAGAAAATCCTTATTTGACTGACTTTTATAGGGATATGAATCGGTGGTCATTTCCGCTCCAGGTTTATTTTTTGACTCATCGGTTTCAGTCGCATCGGTCGATTCTTGAAGTTGGGCGGAGCGCTGTTCAGGACCGAAGTATCTATGAAGATGCTAATATTTTTGCTCGGAATCTTTTTGAGCAAGGCTTGATGGAGCCGCGAGATTATGAAAATTACAAGTCGCTTTTTGCCTGCATGTGTCAGTCGTTGAGTCCTCCGGATTTGGTAGTTTATTTGCGTAAGTCACTGCCGGGCCTCAAGCAGGGTATTACCAAACGGAATCGCGCATTCGAATCCGAAAT
>CAINWE010000322.1 GCA_903854365.1 Oligoflexia bacterium | reverse complement strand
GATTCCGCCGCCTAGACCTGGGAAAGGATTGAAAACATAAGAAAATTTGGTTTTTAGCTCTCGGCAGGTCCACGCATTTCCAAAAACCGGGATTCGTTGTTTTTGAATGAAGTTGAAGCTTCTCAGTTCGTCGATGCCGTGAAGGTGGTCTGCGTGCGGATGGGTATAGAGGACGGCATCTACTCGAGGGATGCGGGCTTCGAGGGCTTGTTGGCGGAGGTCCGTACTGGTATCGATTAATAGATTCTTACCTTGGATTTGGATCCACGCAGACGCTCGGAGGCGTTTATTCTTGGGTTCTGTGGATTGACATACTGAGCAGGCGCACTGAATCAGTGGGACTCCGGTTGAAGTGCCACAGCCTAATATAGTGAAGATCACGGATCACCTCTTGATAAGATTCTTCCATGGGTGAGGTAGCAAATTTTTTTTGGACTGATCAAGAGGAAACAGTGGGCGGTTTGGATTTAGATTTTGTCGGTTGAGCTGAGCCCATTTTACAGGCACCTTCAAAGTACGCACCGAATTCGAGAATTAAGGACGGCGTCTCAATGTTACCAATGACGCGGCCTGTCCTTGAAACAATGACTCGGGTGGTCGTCTTGATGTTCCCTTTGACGTATCCATCAATCATGAGGGCATCTGCTTCGATGCTGCCTTCGACCATGCTCGTTTCGCTGAGGATAAGGGTGCTCCCGGGTTTTGATTTGATCTGGCCGATCAGAACACCGTGAATCCGGGAGACTTGATCAAACGTGATGTCACCTTCCATGCGGGAGCCTTCTGATACGATGTTGATCTGAGTCTCATGGAGGTGACTCAAGAGTCCTCCTGGGGTGATGGGTCATGTGCAGGTACTTCGACTAACTTGTCTTTCAGTGGGAACGATTGATGGAGGAGGAGTTCGCCCGATTTTGAGAGGATTAGAATTTCTACTTCCTTGATCAGATCTTTTGACGTGAGGGGACCGAAGGTCGCGGTTCCCTCGCGGTATCGACTTACTGAGAAAAACTCACCCTTGGTATAATTAATCAACGAGGGGAGACCGGCCGGGTTCAGTGTTTCGGCGGGGAAGGACAAAAGGAGAGACGGCCCGCGGGCCAGGACGATAATTTTGCCCTGCTGGCTCCCACGATCATTCTTAACGTACTGCAACGCGAACCGGACTTGCAAAGTCGATTTTTGCCAGGAGTAGCGAGGATTTTGGATGGTAAACGCGAGTGTCGACGGATTGGGAAGGGTGGTCTGTGGACTCGGAGCAGTCAGGGCAGAGAATAAGTTCGCCGTGATCGTATGAGTTTGATCTTCAGGGTGTAAATTAGCTTCTTCGGGAGATTTTGGCGTCGGGGCCTGGGTTTCGAGAATATCGGTGACTGCTGAGGGAGTCTCGACGCCTGGGTCTTGGACTTTTTGGGGAACGACCGCGGGCGCGCTCGCTGGATTGAGAGTGAGCACCCGGGTATCTGCGGTTTCAGCTCGGTTGGCGAGTCTGTAGTAACGCACAGCGGTCACACTCATGACAATTGAAAATAGGAGTAAGAAGCCGGTTAAAAATCCGAGTCTAGAAATCCATTCGCGAGGCACATGAAAAGTTCGAGCTGCCAAGTGATCCTTGAAGACGAGGACAGTAACCTGGTCTGAGGATGATGAGTGGACCTGATTCATTAATAAAAACGTTAGCTTTTTACTCCAGCGCTGTCAACTTTTGCACCAATTTACCCGATAAAGATCCAGATGAAGATGATCTTCCTGAATCCAAAGATTAACGCTGAGCATCCAATCTTCTTGGGTTTTAAGAGTCGAGGCATCACCCTTTTGCTGGCATCCCGAGCTGAAGAGGCTTGGCAGATGTTACAGCTTCACAGGCAAGCAGTTGAAATGGCTATCATTCATCGGGAGGGGGTGTCTTCCGAGCCAAAAGGGGCAGCGCTTCAATTGATTTCAAAGATTAAAGCCGACCCGTCGTTGTCGGATCTCCCGGTGATTTTGACGACGTCAGAATGGACAGAAGATCAATGTGCTCAGCATCAAAAGTCATCTGACGGAGCAAATGCTTACATTTACGAGCCTTTAACGGAAGTGAATCTATTGAGTGCTGTAGAAGGTATTTTAGGACGGACATTTCCCGTTCTTCCCGAAGGTCAGCAGCATGATCTAGCGCTTGAGGTGGGAGCACTTCCAGCTGCTCCGGCAGAGTCCGAAACTCAGGATAGCCCGTTTGAGTTGAGCTTGATTTCGCTCAACGACGATGTGGGTTCTGAGGAGTCTCGACAAATATTAGCGGAATTCAATTTAGAGTTGCCTAGTTTCCCCGCTGAGGAAACTGCTTCAGAAGTAGTTCCAAGTTTGGTCCCGGAATCTCCGCCTGGACCTCCCGCAGAGACAGGCATTTCGCTCGAGGTGGGCTTTCCGGAGCGTCCGAGTGAGGCAGCTAGTGATTCGGAGGACGTCGCTGCTCCCGATTTCAAAGAGCCGGGATTTATCCCTGCCGGGCAGAGTGGCGGTATTGAAATTCAGCTGTCCTCTAGTGAGGCCATAGATGAGCACAAAGGGGACGAAAGTGCTGTCGTAGGCAGTTCGGGTTCAGTTGAGTTGAAGCCATCGTTAGATCTTTCTTTGTCAGCCTCTCCACCGGCTTTCGAAGATCCGCCCATTCCGATCGAAGATCCACCTGCATTCAGCGCGCCGTCGATAGAGTTTAATAGTGAGTCTCTTGTTGCTGATGAGTCCCTGCCTGCGATGACCCCTGATCTTCCCCAGTACTCTCCACCTGAGGCGGATGCTATCCCAGAGAGTCGATCGGAGACCGATCCTCCTTCCCCTCCGGATCTTCAAGCAGAACAGGAGATGCCGTACCTCTATCAGCGAAGAGTTCAACCTCTGATTTATGGGCCGTTGGGGGATGCGGTTGTGCCAGGGGGGGCTGCTCATGCACCCGACGTTGAAACGATTAAAAAATACCTTCTTCTGCGCGAACAAGATGTGGCTGTTTTGTCGGCGCAATTGAAAGAGTCCAAACATCAGGCATTCGCATTGGAGAAGCAACTTCGAGAGGAACGTGCAAAAACAGCTGAGCTTTTCCATACTTGCCAAGAGCAAAAAAAGAAGATCGAAGACGAGGACTCTCGACGTGCTTCGCTGATTGAGAAGTTTGAGCAAGAGTCTGGCGAGTTGAGGTTTCAACTTAGAACGAAGGTCGATCAAGTGAAGGTGGTTGAGGCTCAAGTCCAGCAGCTGGGTGAGGAAATCGCTCAGCTCAAAGAAAGAGTGCGAATTGACATTCGAAAAATTCGAGTTCGAGAAAAAGAGCTCGAGAATCGCTTAGAAATGACTAGGAGAGATTCGGAAGCTTTGCTGAACTCGCGCGAAGCCAAAATGATTGAGCTGAAACGAGGGCTCGATTTGATGGAGTTCAATATGGACCTCTTACAGAATCAATACGCCAAGGAGAAGGAGGTCTCAGCTCAATTGCGCGAAAAAGTAGGTAAATTGGCTCAAGTCGTTCGGATTGCAGATGGCCTCTTGGAATCGAGTACGCCCTCAGGAACTAAAACGCTCTCATCTGATCGGGTGGGAGCCTCTGATGAGTTGAAGGAAAAAATATCCTGAGGCTTAATTAACACTATGGCTGTTGCAGAATTTCAAGAAATGAGTCAAACCCGCCCTCGTTACAAGCTCGTTGTGAGTGATTTTCATTTAGGCAAAGGTCGATATTTTGCAGACGGCACCCAAAATATTTTGGAAGACTTTATTTACGATCGCGAGTTTGCAGAATTTCTGAACTATCACCGTAACGGTGCCTTCGCTGATGCCGAGGTTGAGCTGATTTTGAACGGAGATATTCTCAATCTTTTACAAATTGACACCTGGGGGGTTTTTACTCATCTCATTACAGAGCGGAGCGTTGTTCGAGCAATTCACAGGATTGTCGAGGGACATGTAGAATTTTTTCAGGCCCTTCGAAAATTTGCTGCTACCCCTCACCATCGAGTAACCTATGTGGTAGGCAATCATGATGCTGGAATGCTCTGGCCAGGACCGCGAAAAGCATTTGCTGAGGCAGTAGGTGCTGAAGTGCGTTTTTATGATGTGGCTTATCAATTCGACGGTGTTTATGTGGAACATGGCCAACAACATGAACGTTTTTCGCAGATTGATCTCAAGCGCCCCTTCATCGACCGTGGACTGCCTGAGCCCGTATTGAATCTGCCTTGGGGATCGCTTTTTGTAGCGGTGCTCTTGCCAGAGATTAAGCAGACGCGTCCGCATGTGGATAAAGTTCGCCCCAGTTCGACATTGATTCTCTGGGTTTTGTTTCATGATATTTTTTGGGGGCTAGCGACCGCCTTCCGAATAGCGAGGTTCATTTTTGATACCGTTTTGTTTAGACGTCGGTTTCAAATTCACCAGGGTGTTCGGGCTACGCTTGGGCTTTTGAAGGAGATCTCATTGTATCCGAATTACGACAAAATTGCCTTTAAGATCCTTGAAAAATATGACTCAATTCATACAGTTATTTTTGGTCACACGCACATTCTCAGGTATCGTCGATGGAAAGAGGGAAAAGAATATTTCAACGAGGGGACCTGGAACGAAACGACCAATCTTGATTTAAATGACTACGGCAAACAAATTCGCCTCACCTATGCCTTTATCGAGTATCCCCTTGCGAACTTGACCCAGGGGCGGCCTCAAGTACGCTTGAAACAATGGCAAGGGACCTGGAAGCCTGAAGTCGAAGTCCTTGCATAATTAATTTGGCTCACCTAATCTAGTTTTCGATGGAAAAAACAATTGTCGTCATCCCGGCAAGGTATGGTTCAACACGCTTGGCGGCGAAGCCTCTAGCGATGATTCACGGTAAGCCCATGATTCAGTGGGTTTATGAGCGGGCTAAGAAAGCTCGTGGAGTCGACCAGGTAGTGGTCGCAACGGATGACTCTAGAATTGAAAAAGTGGTCCTGGAAGTCGGTGGGGCCTGTCGGATGACCTCCCCAGAGTTACAGAGTGGCACGGACCGGGTAGCCGCAGTTGCTGATCAGCTGAATGCCGACGTTTACGTCAACCTTCAGGGCGACGAGCCG
>CAINWE010000321.1 GCA_903854365.1 Oligoflexia bacterium | reverse complement strand
CTTGCGCTTAGCCTCTTCATTCTCTGCATACTTCACCGCAAAAAGATATTGGTCAACCGCTTTCTGCCTCAGATTAGCCCTCAAGTAGGCGTCTCCTAAATGTTCGAGGATAGTCGACTCGTTTGGCTTCATTTTCACTGCCTTCTCAAGTTCCACCACAGCCTCGCGAACGCGGCCCCGAACAAAAAGATACCAACCCCAACTATCTTGTATATAGCCATTTTGAGGGCGCAAGAGGAGAGCCTTCTTCAATAGTCTTTCAGCATCATTGAGTCGAATACCCCTCTGAGTCCAGGTGTAACCAATGTAATTCATCGCATCCACATTATCTGGATTCAGCTTTAAAATCGCCTCCATCTGCTCCAAGCCCTGATCTACCGCGCCTTGCCGATCGTATAAGCTACCCAGATAATAATGAACTTTTTCGTCTTCTGGGAATTGCGCAACAGCGCCCTCTAATATTTTTATTGCCTTTTTCGGCTCTTTCTCTTCTTCTTCAAGGCTCGCTTGGAAAACATAAAGATTAGATACTTTAGGCGCCTTTGCAATTGCATCGGCAATATAGGCACGAGCTTCTGGGCGACGCTGACTCTGCTTTAATAGATAAGCGACCTGCAACACTGAGTCCACGTAGAGTTTGGAATCACTTTGAATTAGCTTAAGCTCGGAGATGGCCAGTTCCTGCCGCTTTTGCTCTTGATAGACGGTCCCCATGTAATAGTGAATTCGGTCAGAATCAGGGCTCTTTTGAAGGATTTTCTTAAATGTAGTGATAGCAGCGTCGAGTTGCTTCATTTCCATGTACACAAGGCCCAATTTTACCTGTGCATTCAAATCATCCGAATCACCCTCCACGGCCGATTCTAGATAAGGAATCGCTTCAGAATACTTCTCCTGCTTCAGGAAAATTGTCGCTATACGGTTCGCAGCGGCTCCGTCTTTAGTCTGCTCATAAAATCGCTGATAAACTGCAAGCGCCTGAGACGTCATTTGGTGCTCTTCGAATAAATAGCCCAAAGCCAGATTGGACTGCGAAAACGTGGGCCTCAGGGCAATTGCCTTTTGATAAGCTTGAACAGCTGCTTTAAAATGTCCGAGAAATTGCTCTGCCCGAGCTAAATAGTAGTACCCCAATACCGAGTCAGAATTTTTTTGGGCGAACTGCCGAAGGGCTGTAGCGGCTTGGCTCACCTTTCCGTCTTCCATGAGAACTTGAGCTTTATAGATCAGCGCCTCTTCGTTCTTTGGATCAGCTTTGAGTACTGAGTCATACTCTTGAATAGCCGAAGAATTCTCATGAACTGCGGCGTAAAGACCACCCAGAATCAGCCGTGCATCAATGAAGCTCGGATCATAGCGTATTGCTTCTTTTGCACTATCCATAGCAGAAGACAGCATTCCCTTCTTTATAAATTCAGAAGATAACCGTGCATGCAGCAATGGGGATACCGGATCAAAGATGAGGGCCATCTTATACTCTTCGATGGCTCTGTCGAAATTCCCGTCATTTGAATATCCCTGCGCCAGGGTGAAGTGATATTCTGCCTGCGCGCTGCCCTGATTTTTGGAATTGGCTTTAGCCACCGCAGCTGGTTTCTTTTTCGACTGGGATTCTACAACCGCTCGCTGGTCAGAGGCACAAACCCAGACCGGGCCCAGTGCACAACCCAAGAGTAGGACCGACCCACGGGTTTTCAAGCTGAAATCGGATAGTTTGAACTTACTCATAAACTCTGACGGCCTCCATTCTACCTATCGACATTCACATAGGAAACATAAAACCGTCGGTCATTTTAGTCGAATGGCCGCTTGGAACGCTACCTGCATCGCTCCGCAGACAGAACGAGGTCGAACACTCGAGTCTTCATCCATCTGGAGCTCTCCCTCGAGAACGATGAGCCGCCGAGTTTATGCCTCGTTAAATAAAATCCCAAGGACCAAGTTACAAAGGTTTTGGGCGGACACTTGACTTTAATGCAGGGGGTTGTTATTTGGCTTTAGGGATGATGATGACACGACGTAGCTCATGCGCTGCGCCGAACATCAGGACGTGGGATAAAAAAAAGCGGGGGAATTGTTTTTTTTCCAATCAAAACCTCCAGCTCATCAAATGATTCAATAGGGGGAATCATGAAAGAAATCAAGATCATCAAACGATATCAGAATCGCAAACTATACGACACCCATGAATCGAGTTACGTAACGCTCGACGAAATCGCAAAAATGATCAAGGGCGGCGAAGACTTGCGAGTCATCGATAACAAGACCAAGAATGACATCACAGCAGCCACCTTGACCCAACTCCTGTATGAAAGCGAACGTAAGGCAAAGACCCAGCCGTCTGTGGAGTTACTCAAGGAAGTCATCCGACACGGCGACGGCTCATTCTCGGGGTATATCCAAACGAGACTCCCCAACTCTGAGGCGAATGGCTTTGATCAACATTCCCTTCAAGACGCCGAAGCATCGATGGCAGCTAGAATTCCAGCACTGAATCAATAACCATTTTTTTGCTCGACATATGGATGCAACACAGAAAAAGTCTGGTAGGATTTGAACATGAATCATCCATACCAGCAAAAGTGGGCGCACCAGTTTTTCATCCGGCACGATCTGTTCCCGCTTGTAGCTCTTTCCTTACAGCTTCTCGCAGTGAGCACTGAGGCT
>CAINWE010000320.1 GCA_903854365.1 Oligoflexia bacterium | reverse complement strand
ATCATCGCCCATGACCTCGCTGAGGTTGACTCCGCAATCAACGACTTTAATCAACTCCCAGATCAAGCCGATCTCACTCGATTAGCTCATCGACAGGTCACTCTTCTAAAGCACCAAAGCATCCGAGGACAGATTCAAACCCTTCTTAAAAACATTGATATAAAGATAAAAAATATCACCAGAAATAAAATCATCAAGAACACTTCTAGCAATCGAGAAGGATCTGACAGTACCTATGACATCTATCGAGAACTCGGAGTGATCAAGAAAACGATCCTCGGAAAAAAGGGTTGGTCGCTCGTTTCATTTCTGGCCACAGACGCACAAAAAGAGATGAAACTATTCGGCTCTCACTACCAACAATGGCAACGTCTATCCGTGGGACCTCTCAAGACTGAATGGAAGTGCCAGGACGCATCAGCGATTATTCAGCACTGGAACCACGCAAACACGGCCACTCGCCTCGCAATCGAATTTTTCGAAACCAACCAAGATCTTTGGTCACACCATGAATCTTATTTTAAAACTACTTGGGGATTTCCAATTGGCTTAAATTACACGAAAGCACTGTATCACTCAGCCTTATCTGGCAAGTTGGCACAGGATTACTTAACTCTCCCTGCAGATGCAGGAGCAGCAAAGGTCGCTCTCGTTAAAAAAATTCATCAGCTATCGAGTCCTCTGACGACGAACATCGGAGACCTCCTGATCCAACTCAGCAACTTACGAAAAGAAAAGAAGGAACTTGAAGACTACAGAGCCCGCCAGTGCGACGGCTCCCTGGAGGCTATCTCAAAAAATTTTGAATCGGACTGAGGCTGGACGGCTGCAACGATGTAAAAATATCGCATCTACCTACGTCGGATCTTGCGCGGTTCCCGAGAGAGGCTTGCGCTTGCTCCGATGAGACCGATGCTTTGGACGTCCATTGTCCTCAATACCTTGAGAAGGCGCAGAAACCTCCCCGGGCTGAGACACTTCGCTGATTTTCTGATACTCACTGCCATACGGCGCAACCGGCGGATACTGCGACATGGGTGGATACCGAGGAACCTCCGGCGAGAACTCGGGCGCTGAAGGTACTGCGGCCCACCCTCCGTCTGCAACAGCAGGAGGTGCCGACGGCCAGCCGGGCGCAGCTGTCCACCCCGATGGAATTGCAGGAGAAGGCGCAGCCACCCAGTGAGTTGCAGGACCGACCGGTGCTGACGGCACCACAAATGCGGGAGCAGCCGGATAAATTCCTACCGACGGAGGTACTGCAACGCGCACTTCTGGACTCAACGAAGCTACCGGCCAGAAGCGTGGATGCCTCACCTTAGGTTTTCCATCTGCCGAGAGCCAGTGCACTTCCGCCGTGCCTCCTTTTAACCCCCCATCGAACAACGCCTCCACGATCCCCACCAAAACTTCTTGCTGCTTACTCTTAGACATCACGGTTTGCCCCACATGAAACCGATCCAGTCTTGGAACTTGCCTCGCCAAATTAGCGACAGGAACATAATAAAGAACTGCAGAACCTTCCAAGGCCTGAGCCGAATGAATGACGATTGACTTCTCCGTATTGAATCGCTGCAAACCTTCATGCGCCTGAGTCGAATGATCGCTACCCTTCTTGGGGCCCATCCGCATCAACTGTAGTTCAGCCACACCATCACTAAAAAGTCTTTGAATCTGACCAATTAAAAATTTTCCATTTGAATTCAAAGTAACAGGATCAGTTCCGAGAGAGAGAACAATCTGTCCAGGCTCAAAAGGCAACATCCCCGCTAATTCAACTGCGCATTTTGATAAGTCGCTATAAGTCGAGAGAGGCTGGATCACGTAACCATTTTCTAATTGCCATTCCACTTCCACCACATCATTCTCAAAAACCTTCGCGATCACTCCAACCCAGTGAGCGCCCGCCTCATTCAGCGCGTGACAGGCAACCCGATCCTCCACTGGCTCAGGCGGCTCAGGCGACTCAACCGACTCAGACTGACGAGACAGCGGCAGGGCGCTCGGCACAGGACTAGGAGATACCCCAGCTCCGACCTCGGATGGACCATGCGTCAACGGATGAATCCTCTTTCGATTCATCCCGAATGCATACACGTCTGACACAGAACAAAAGAACACGAAGCCCAAAGCAAAATACCGTAGCTCCCATCGCCTTAAGTTCATAGAGATTCTCTTTCGACTTTATTTTTACTTCTTTAATT
>CAINWE010000319.1 GCA_903854365.1 Oligoflexia bacterium | reverse complement strand
GTGAAAGTGATTGGGCCGCTCTTGAGAGCTCATGAGGCTAATCAGATGAGCACGATTCCGCACTATCTTGCTTCTGTCATTCTAGCGATTATGATTTTTCCGAGGCCTGTAGCGACTTTAAGTATTCTCTATCTCGCTTGTGGAGATCCTATTGCCTCGCTTTTTGGCATTCTTTATGGTCATCGTGGTCCTCGCTTTGCGAGTGGCAAGACGCTCATCGGCACTGGAGCGGGCGTAATTGCTTGCACGGTCCTTTCTTTGGTTTTTCTCAGCTCTTTTTCAATGGCACCCCTCACTTTTTTGGCAGTCGCTTTGGTGGGAGGTTGCGTGGGCGGGACGGCAGAACTTCTTCCTTTAGATTTGGATGACAATTTCACGATTCCAGTCGCATCTGGATTTGTCCTTTGGTTGGCATTTATCGTAGCTGGGATCTAGTGAGTTTTTACCTCCGCTCGAGTTCTACGATTGTAGCACCGGTGCCGCCTTGGCCGGTGCCTCCATCTCGAAACGACCGAACATAGGGCAGTCGACTTAAGAGTTGATGCGCCCCTTCGCGTAGAGCTCCTGTACCGAGTCCGTGAACGACGGTCACCTCCTGAAAAGCCCCTAACCGAAAAACAAGGTCGAGGTACTGCTCGAGCTGACCCATCGCCTCGTCGAGTCGTGTTCCTCTTAAGTCGATGCGGGAGTCGACTCCAGGGCCACCTCCTGTAAAATTGCTGACTTGAGAGATGGAAATTTGGACGGCTTTTTGAGTCCCTGAACCGGTGTGGATGAGTTCTACCTCATGGAGGGGGAGGGTCATCTGCAGAGTCCCCATAGCTACCTTGATTTTCGTTCCAGCCACTTCCAAGACGGTTGCCGTATTTTTCCATTTAGGAACTCTCACACGTGAACCGCTAACGATCGATGCAGGAGGAGTCTGATTGGTGGGCAGCGGCTGGAGAGTGGAATGAGCGAGGGCTTGAGCAATTTCAGGAACTTCTTCAGTGAGCGCAGAGTCAATTTTCGAAGAAGCAGTCTTGAGAGTTTCGTGGAGGCTGCTGCGGCGTACGTCCAGTGACCTGCGGTCCTTCGCATCGTCGAGTGCACGCACAGAAGCCCTCACCTCATCTTGGGCTTGTTCTACAATGCGACGGAGTTTTTGGCGGGTTCGATCCATCATTTCAGTCACAGAATGTTGAGTTTTGGCGGTCCATTCTGTTTTCAACCGTTCAGCTTCCAAATGAGCAGCGACTGCTTGTTTACGAGCCTGTGTGGCTTCTTTGAGGTCGGCCTCGAGTTGAGACAGCATGCGTTCAAATTGATTATGTTCGTCGCTCAAATAAGTCCTAGCGAGTTGAATCACAGAAGCGGGAATGCCAAGGCGCTCGGCAGTTTCTAACGCACGCGAACGTCCGGGAGATCCGAGAATAATTTGATAAGTGGGGGTTCGGGCGGCTTCATCAAAGGCCATACTGGCATTAATAATTCGTGAATCGGATATGGCTAATGCTTTTAATCCGGGGTCATGGGTCGTAGTGACGATCATGGCATTTTTTGTCATGATCGTTTCGAGGAGCGCCCGCCCGAGTGCGGCACCTTCTTGAGGATCTGTCGCAGAATTGAGCTCATCCATGAGGATTAAGCTACGTTCCGTTGTATTTTCCAGAATTTCCTTAAATTTGAGGACGTGCCCAGAAAAACTAGAAATATGCTGCTCGATGGATTGGGCATCACCTAAGTCAGCAAAAAAAGAATCGAAAAAAGGGACCTCCGGCGAGTCGATGCCCGGGAATAAGAATCCGGTCCGGGCACAAATTCCTGCAAGACCCAATGTCTTCAGAAGTACAGTTTTTCCGCCTGTGTTGGGTCCGGTAATCAATAGCGTTTGATAGGGACTTCCGAAGTTCAGTTGATTGCGAATAATGGAAGTCGAGGGGAGCGACCACCAGAGCAGGGGATGGGCAGTTTGGTAAAGTTTGAACTTGCGTTCCTCGGTAACATGAATAGGCTTGCCAGAATAATGGCGACCGAGTCTGGCCTTCGCTTGAACGCAGTCCCAATGACTGAGGATGGCCACGGCACTTCGAATTTCAGCGCTGAAGGGTTGAAGTTTTTGTGAAGTGGTCGCTAAGACCTCATAAATTTCTTGAA
The DNA here is from genome assembly GCA_903854365.1 of Oligoflexia bacterium. GTDB lineage: Bacteria > Bdellovibrionota > UBA1018 > UBA1018 > UBA1018 > CAINWE01. Next base: position 2,284 of record CAINWE010000319.1, on the reverse strand, counting down.
GAAGGTCGTTCTGTCTCTGTCTCAGTCGATTGTTTAGGGGAGAAACTTCTTTTGGTTCAATAAAGACGGTTTGCCGACTCGCGGAGGCCTCGTAGATGATTCCGTCGACTTCATTTTGAGATCCAATTTTAACCGGGATGACGTATCGGCCATCGCGTACGTCCGAGAAGTTTTCCTGGAGGACACCCTTTTGGGTGAACGTTTTCAGTAAAAAATCGAGTTTTTGACTGATTTCTTTTTTGAGCTGTCGGATTTCGCTGAAGAGGGCTCCGAGTCTGGGCGTTGCCTTTTCAGAGAGTTCGCCTTCGGGTGTGAGGACCGGGTCTAAAATGCGAAGAATATTGTAAGGATCAGGGAGGTGTCCGAGAGCCTTTTTAAACTTCTCCCCCTTGAGGTCGTCACGGGGGATCTGAATCCAGTTGTCAGCTGCGTAAAGCCACTTCCTCAAGATCAGGAGCTCAGAAACCTCCAGAACCCCTCCACGTTCTAGCTGATCCAAAATCGAAGCAGGAGACGGCAGTTCAAATAGGGGTCCCCAGAGTGCGTCTCGGTCTAAGAGTGGACCCATTTCTTGAGTTTCATTTTGTTGAGCTTGAGCTGCCATGGGGTCTCTGGCCCAAAGTTCGGATTCCTGGAGACGGACGATGAGGTCTTTCCCGGGCTCGGTGATGGCCTCTTTTTGTGCGAGTTCGAGGAACTTTTCCCATTCGACGGCGCGCACAATGTTGAGGTTCAGGTCTGTGGCAGGGCGAGTATTCATGATCTCACTTTATACATTTGCAGGGGGGAGCAGCCAAGGAGCTCTTTTGAGGGCCAGTAAAAATTGGGCGTCAAATTTTCCTTTCGAATGTTTTTGGCAACAGGCAGCACAGGCGAGCGCTTCATGAAATTTTTTGGAAGGGAACTGAGTTTGGCAGTGGGCGCAGTAGTAGAGGTAGTCTGACCGGGTTCTTCGCGGTACCGGATTATATCGGCTGACCCCGAGTTGGCTGAGTTTTGCATAAAACTCAGGAGTATGGCCGTAGGGTCGGCGTCTGACCCAGAGCCAATAGTGAATCATTTCATGCCCTAAGACGTCAGAAATCAGCGCCTCGGCGTGCTCATATTCGATGAGATAGCGAGCGACCTCAATTTTTGGCGAGACGGGCCCATTTCGTTTCGAGCTTCGACCGGGCGAAAATCGGCCAGCACAGGTGCGGAGTCTCGCATTCCAGCAGAGATGAGGGCGATCGAGAAATCCATCAAAGTGCATTTCATTGAGTTTTTGGAACGCAGAAAACAGTTCCAATGGCTTCGAGCTTTGGATGGCAGAGGATTCAGGCATGGCTCGCAGAATTGCTAAAACTGTGCCCAGTTTCAACTAGAAAGTGACGAGAATTCTTTGTGCATGCGAAGATCAACGGTTCGAGCCTGCTGTTCACATTTTTTGCATTGGGTTGGAAAACGAAGGGGCTTGAAGTTTTTTTGGCCTCGCCGGCCTCAAGTTGAAGGAGAAATATCATATGGCTCACCGTACCAATCTGATTCAGGTCTCGGAGCGACTGGAGTCGCCATCTAATTTAGAGGTATCGCGAGATCCGATTTGTGGTGTCGAGAGAAAGCGGAGAGATTTTAAGACGATTCTATTTAGGCGAGATCAGACGGTCTATTTTTGTAGCCGGGAGTGTTTGAATCAGTTCTTACACTCCGCCTCAGAGAAGAAAATGGCCGCGTGAGCCATTGGCTAGCGGGTAGGCAATGATCTTTAGCTCAAAAAAGGGACCGCTTCTGGAAGCCTTGGGGGGATATAGGGGGTGGCTTCCAGAAGCGGTTACGAGACCAAGTTAAAAATTTAAGTTGATCCCGTAATGCTTAATTTTGGACATGAGAGTGCTTTTGTCAATGTGGGTCATGGTGCAAGTGCGTTCAATTTCCCAGTCAAAAGTCTTTAATAGTTCTAACAGGTACACCTTTTCAAATTGCTCCCGTGTTGCTCGAAAGTCAATTCGTGCATACCCGAACTCTGGCAAATCTGAAACCTCAATCTGATCCCCTTTAGCCGACGCAACTGCAACTTTTAAAACATTTCGCATTTCGCGGAGGTTGCCGGGCCAATCGTAGCTCTTCAGTTGATGCCAAGCCTCGGGGGTGAGTGATCGGAGGTGCTCCCTATGGAGTTCGCGTGCAATCTCTCCTACGATTCCAATGACAATGTCTTCAAACTCTTCGGTACGTTTACAGAGGGGAGGCATCTCAATTCGAAATACGTTCAGTTTTTCAAGTAATTCGATATTAAAAAGCCCGG
>CAINWE010000318.1 GCA_903854365.1 Oligoflexia bacterium | reverse complement strand
CTCCGGGACTATCTCGGTTGAGTTTGAGTTAAACCGCAATATCAACACGGCAATGCAGGAGGTTCAGGAAAAAATCTCCCAGGTCCAGAACTTGCTTCCCGTAAACCTTTACCCACCGACGGTACGAAAAAGCAATCCCGAGGATCAGCCTATTATGTGGATTGTGCTCACGAGCGATTCGTCCGTGTCGACGATGGACCGGATGATTTTCGCAAGAAACTATCTTTTTAATCAACTCGCTACAGTTCCTGGTGTCGGTGATATTGCCCTGGGGGGTTACGTGGACCCTGCGTTGCGGGTTTGGATTGATTTGGAGCGACTCAAGGCGAAAGATCTGACAGCGAATGACGTGATTCAGTCGATTCAAAGCGAGCATATTGAAGTGCCGGCGGGTCGAGTGGAGAACGAGAAAGTCGAGTGGAATGTTCGGCTCATGGGAGAAGCGACAAATCCCGCGGATTTTGGAAGGATATTTTTGAACCAGCGAGCCGGAGTCGGAGCGAACTATCGACCCATTCAAATTCAGGATGTAGCCAGGACGGAAGAGGGAACCCTCGATGTACGAAAGCTAGCAAGATTTAATCGTGAAGCTGCAGTTGGTCTTGGCATCCTGAAGCAGCACGGATCTAACGCAATCGAGGTGGCTCAGCTCGTGAGGGAAAGAGTCAAAGAAGTCCAGAAAACTTTGCCCTCTCAGTACAAGCTGGCTGTTCGCTCGGACAATACTCTCTTCATTAAGCAATCCGTTGATGAGCTTAAGTTTATGTTGATCCTCTCTGCAATTTTGACCTCCTTAGTTTGCTACTTTTTTCTGGGGTCTTGGACTTCAACGATCAATGTGCTCATGGCGATCCCGACGTCGCTCATTGGTAGCCTGATTGTTATCTATTTTATGGGCTTTACCCTCAATACATTTACAATGTTGGGTCTGTCGTTAGCCATTGGCGTGGTCGTCGACGATGCGATCATGATGCTAGAAAATATTGTTCGGCACCTCGAGCTGGGTAAGAAGAGAAAGGCAGCTGCTTTGATTGGCTCGGAGGAAATTACCTTTGCAGCACTTGCTGCGACGGTTGCCGTGGTTGCGATTTTTGTGCCCGTAATCTTTATGAAGGGCGTAATTGGAAAATTTTTCTACCAATACGGGGTCACAGTAGCAGCTGCTGTGATGCTTTCGCTCCTAGAGGCGCTCACCTTGACGCCGATGCGGTGCTCGCAATATTTGACTCTCTCGAATCATTCAAAAGGTTTGACGGCCAAAGTAGATCATGCTTTCAAAGGCTTTGCGGGCTTTTATCAGAGGATTTTGAGCATTATCTTAGGACATCCTTGGAAGACTTTGGCTCTCTCCCTCATCTTTTCTGGGGGAGGTGTCTGGATTGCCAAACAGCTACCGGCTGAGCTCCTACCCGCTCAGGATCAGTCGCGTATTCTTTTGAGGATCAAGGGACCAGTTGGATCGGCTCTAGATTTTACAAACGATAGGTTTAAAATTGCTGAAGAGTGGCTACAGAAAGTTCCTGAGGTCGAGGGTCTCTTTACACTAGTCGGTGGGTTCGGGGCCGATGCCGTGAACTCGGGAGTTATTTTTGTTACACTTTACGATAAAAATCAAAGAAAGAAATCCCAGGCGGAACTCATGAAGATTCTTCGATCCGAACTTCAGAAGAAATTGCCGGGGATGCAGATTTTTGCCCAGGATTTGTCATTAAGAGGGTTTTCTTCGGGGCGCGGTTTTCCTATTGAATTTACGGTCCAGGGGCCGGATTGGGAAGAGCTTCAGAGGCAAACGAAACTCATCATGGAAGCCTACAAGAAAACTGGAATAGTCACGGATGTCAACACTGACGTTCAAGAGGGTATGCCCGAGGTGACGATTATCCCGAATCGTCAGAAGCTCGCGGAGCATGGAGTGTCCCTTAAAAATGTGACTCAAGCGGTGAACACCCTGGTCGGCGGATCGATTTTGAATGGATTGGTGGAATACCCGAAGGAAGGACACCGCTATGCGATTGAAGTCCGCCTTCAGGCTGAAGAGAGAAACAGAATTGAACAGTTGAATGTCATAAGGATTCGCAACAACCGCGGCGAGCTGGTGCCGATGAGCGAAGTAGTTGAACTGAGACAGCGCGCGGCCCTGCAAAATATTTCGCGTTTGAACCGGGTTCGAGCGATTACTGTTTATGCGAATCCTGCACCCGGCCATTCGCAGCAGGAAGGACTTAAGAAGATCGAGGCCTTAGGCACAACACTTTTACCGCCTGGGTACCTGATAAAAGTGTCTGGAGCCTCCGAGAGTTACCGCGAATCCTTCCAGAGCCTGATTTTTGCCTTAGTATTTGGGATCATGGTTTCCTATATGGTTTTGGGTTCCCAATTTAACAGTTTCTTGCATCCTCTCTCTGTCCTAATGGCGTTGCCGTTCAGTTTCTCGGGTGCCTTTATTGGTCTCTATTTGACAGGCCAGTCGATTAATATCTACAGTCTCATCGGATTAATTCTTCTGATGGGCCTGGTAAAAAAGAATTCAATTCTCCTCGTAGATTTCACGAACCAATGTCGATCCGAAGGCCTGCAGATTCGAGACGCATTACTAAGGGCATGTCCCGTCCGTTTACGACCCATAATTATGACCTCCGCTGCGACCATCGCCGGGGCTCTGCCTGAGGCATTGTCGATCGGGCCAGGATCTGAGACTACTGTACCCATGGCAATCGCGATTATTGGAGGAGTGATGGCTTCAACGTTTCTGACGTTGCTCGTAGTTCCTTGTGTTTACCTTTTGCTGTCCAAGCTCGAAAGACCGCAGAGTATAGCAGAGTAACTCGTCAGTCTCGCCGTGAAAAACGGGTTGTGCTGCTTGCAGTCGCTCTGGCTAGTTCCATCCCATCCTGTAGCTCATTAATAAAAAATCCTTATTAAATTTGTCTATTGTCATTTTCGTTTGCACTTGCACTTGCACTTGCACTTGCACTTGCACTTGAGCCCCATCGTTGAAATCGACATTCAAAATCTCTCGCATTGTAGGTAATTACCTACAGTGCTGTTGAGAAACGCCTACAAGTTCTTACCTATTTTTAATTCCGCTATCATTTTTTGATCCTTTTGAGCTGATTGAATCGCATTTGAAGGTCAGAAGCTCACTGGCACGCAAGTTGCTCAATGGGTCATATGGAATCGATAAAGGCACAAAAAAAATTGTCTCATATGAAAAATAAACGGAAATCAAATAATACGATTCTTGATCTATTTTTACATCAGGCTCAAGTACAGCCTGAAAAGCCAGTAGTCGTTTTCAAAGATGCTTCCATGACCTATGGCGAACTCAATACGGTCAGTTCTGAATTAGCCGATTATCTTCAATTTCTCGGTGTTTGCCCAGATGATGCTGTCGGAATTTTCTTAGAGCCTTCTTTGGATTTGATGATCGGAGTCTGGGGTATTCTTGCCTGCGGCGGTGCATATCTGCCGCTTTCGCCCGACTACCCAGAAGAGCGGCTCAAATATATGATTGAGGACAGTCGAACCAAGTGGATCTTCACTCATCAAGACTTGACTCAACGGCTCTCGAATATTTGTTCTCCCGATATCCGCCTGGTGACTCTTGATCAAGTGAGCGCTTTTAAGAAATCTAGAATCACCAGAAACTTAAAGAAGGCTCGGTTCTCACCAGCGCCAAATCACTTAGCGTATCTCATTTACACCTCGGGTACGACCGGAAAACCCAAAGGAGTCATGATCGAGCACCATAGCATTTACAACCAAATGAATTGGCTGAGGACGGCATTCAATCTGAATGGCGAGACCGTTATTTTACAAAAGACCCCGATGAGTTTTGATGCTGCACAATGGGAAATTTTGGCTCCCTCCTGCGGTAGTACCGTCATCATGGGTAATCCAGGGACTTACAGAAATCCGCAGCTCCTGATTCAAACGATACTTAAGTACCAGGTGAACACCCTTCAGACAGTGCCGACGTTACTTCAAGCACTCTTGGACGAGGAGCAATGGACTCGCTGCCAGACTCTCACTCAGGTTTTTTGCGGCGGTGAGGCGCTTTCCAAAAGGCTCGCCATCGACTGCCTCCAATCCCTTCCAAACGTGAGTCTGACTAATCTCTACGGTCCGACGGAGTGTACCATCAACTCATCGGCAGCTACCGTGGACCGAAGCAGTGTGGAACAGTCCAGTGAAATGATCTCCATTGGTACTCCTATTGCCAATACTCAATACTATATCTTAAATAAACAATTAGAGCCGGTCTCCGCTGGCGAAACTGGAGAGCTTTATGTTGGCGGAGAAGGCTTGGCTAGGGG